>JALYVC010000160.1 GCA_030853445.1 Actinomycetota bacterium
GGCGCAGGACGTCCTGCGCCAGGGCGGGGAAGAGCACGGTCGGGAGGGCGAGGAACATCGCCACGAGGTCGACGACGTAGGTGCCGAGCAGGTCGGGTCGGCGCACGGCATACGTGATGCTCTGACCGATACGCCGCAGGCTCGGCGGCTCGGACTCCTCGACAGAGGGGTAGTGGCGCAGCATCGCGAAGAGGACGCAGGCGCCCACCAGACCGGTCACGTCGACCGCGAAGCACCAGGCCACCCCGACCGTCGCCACGAGGATCCCGCCCACCGCCGGCCCGACGAGCATGCCGGTCTGCATGCCCACCGACGACATCGCGACGGCTGCCGTCAGCTGGTCGTGGCGGACCGTCCGGGGCAGGAGCGCCTCGCGCGAGGGCCGCTGCAGCGACTGGGCGGCCGACAGCAGCGCGGCGATGACGAAAACCACCCAGACCTGGGGGCGGGCCAGCAGGACGTTAACGACGAGCACAGCCGTGAGCAGGGCCTGAGCGATGCCGGTGGAGAGCACGAGCGTGCGGCGGTCGACGTGGTCGGCCAGTGCGCCGCCCCACAGCCCGAACACGACGAGTGGCACGAGCTCGACCAGGCCGACCGCCCCGACGACGAGGTTGGAGCCGGTGAGCCGGTAGAGCTGGTAGGGCAGGGCGACGTAGCTGACCATGCCGCCGAGGTAGAAGACGGTGCCGGCCAGGAAGAGCAGCCGGAAGTCGCGTGAGGTGCGCCAGGGTGTGACGTCGAGGGCCACCCGACGCAAGAGTCCACCCACGCACAGGATTGTGGCAGGCCGCAGGCAGACGCCGGACCCCGGGCAGCGGTAGCCTCACGTTGTCCTGGTCGACGGTGACCCGGGCCGCGGTGCCCGCTGGCACCCACGGAGACGGAGGACCCATGCGGTACTTCACCGGCGCCCGCAGGCGCGCAGTCACGGCCCTGGTGGCCTCGGGCACCCTGCTGGGTCTGGCCGCCTCTCCGGCGACCTCGGCGTCGCCCGCCCACGAACGGCGCGCGGTCTACGTGGCCCTGGGCGACTCCTACTCGTCGGGTCCGGTCATCCCACCTCAGGCTGACCCCGTCACGTGCCTGCGCTCGTCGGTCAACTACCCCGGACTGGTCGCCCAGTCGCTCGAGGTCGACGTCTTTCGTGATGTCACGTGCAGCGGAGCCACCACCAGGAACCTCACCACCTCGCAGCCCGCGAACACGCCGGGAGGCCCGGCTGCCGCACCCCAGTACGACGCGCTCACCCGCAACACGACCCTCGTCACCGTGGGCATCGGTGGCAACGACATCGGTCTGATCGGCTTGGCGACCGGCTGCGTGACCGCCGCGAGCAACCCGACCGGCCCCACCTGTCAGGAGGCCAACGGCCGCACCTACGAGAAGAAGATCGATGCCTTCGCCGCGACCTACGCGGGCGTGGTCGACGCCGTCCGGGCCAGGGCGCCGCGCGCCCGCATCCTCCTCGTCGGCTACCCGACGACGATCCGCCCGGGCGGATGCTTCCCGACGCAGCCGATCAAGCCGACTGACGCAACCTACCTCCAGGGTCTGATCGGCCGCCTCGACCGCCGGATGCGCGACCAGGCCGTCGCCCACGGTGCGGAGTACGTCAACCTCCTGCCGTCCACGGTCGGCCACGACTCCTGCGCCGTCACCGGCGCGGAGTGGACCGAGGGCATCGTCCCCCGCATGCCGGCCTACCCCCTGCACCCGAACGCGCTGGGGATGGAAAACGCCGCCAAGCAGGTGCTGCGGGTCCTCCGGGCCGACTGAGGTCGTCGGGGAAGACCGTACGGCGGCATGGGCACGTGCGGGGCCCTGCCTTGCGGCCTAGGTGTCGAAGGTGTGCTCGGGACCAGGGAAGACACCGGTGGCGACGTCTGCGGCATATGCGCTCGCGGCATCGCGCAGGGTGGAGCGCAGGTCGGCGTAGCGCTTGACGAAACGAGGGCCCCCGGGGCCTGTGAGGCCCGCCATGTCCTGCCACACCAGCACCTGCGCGTCGCAGCCGTTGCCGGCCCCGATCCCGACCGTGGGGATGGACAGCGCTGCCGTGACCTCCTGCGCCACCGGGGCGGGGACCATCTCGAGCACCACGGCGAAGGCCCCGGCGGCCTCGAGGGCCAGGGCGTCCGCGACCAGCCGCTCGGCCCCCGCGCCGCGACCCTGCACCTTGTAGCCCCCGAGGGTGTGCTCGCTCTGCGGGGTGAAGCCGAGGTGGGCCATGACGGGGATCCCGAGGCGCACCAGCAGCTGCACGGTCGGCGCCATGTCGACGCCCCCCTCCAGCTTGACCGCGTGGGCCAGCCCCTCCTTCATGAAGCGGACCGCGGTGTCCGCCCCTTGCTCGAGGGTGGAGCCGTAGGAGCCGAAGGGCAGGTCTGCGACGACGAGCGCTCGCGGAGCCGAGCGAGCGACCGCTCGCACCAACGGGATCAGCTCATCGGTGGTCACAGGCACGGTGCTCGCGTAGCCGAGCACGGTGTTGGCGGCCGAGTCACCGACGAGGAGCACGGGGATACCGGCCTCGTCGAAGACCTCGGCCGAGTAGCGGTCGTAGGCGGTGAGCATCGCCCACCGACGGCCCTCGGCCTTCCACCTGTGCAGCAACGGGATCCGCACGCGCCCGCCCGCCGTGGGAGTGGGGTAGGGCGACTGCTCGGTCTCGCTCATGGGTGCTCGTCCTCCCGCTCGCGCCAGCGGCTCGTGATGGGTAGCCGTCGGTCCTTGCCGAAGGCCAGGGGTGAGATCTTGGGGCCGGGGGCGAACTGTCGGCGCTTCCACTCGGCCCGGTCGACGAGTTGGATGACCCGGTCGACGGTCTCGGGATCGAAGCCGTCGGTGACCAGCCGGTCGCGGCCGTGAGCCACACCGACGTAGCCGGCGAGGATCGCGTCGAGCACCTCGTAGGGCGGCAGCGAGTCCTGGTCGGTCTGGTCGGGGCGCAGCTCGGCCGACGGTGGCTTGGTGATGGTCGCCTCGGGGATCGGCGGACGCTCACCGCGGCTGACCGCATACCGGTTACGCCACTTCGCCAGCTCCCAGACCAGGGTCTTGGGCACGTCCTTGATCGGCGCGTAGCCGCCGACGCTGTCGCCGTAGATGGTCGAGTAGCCCACGGAGACCTCGGACTTGTTGCTGTTGGCGAGCACCAGTGGTCCCTCGGCGTTGCTGATCGCCATCCAGATCACGCCGCGCACCCGCGCCTGGAGGTTCTCCTGCGCGATGCCGGTGAGGGACAGACCGTCGACGAACGGGACGACCATGGGCTCGATGGGCACGACGCGGTAGTCGGCACCGAGGTTCTTGCACAGCAGCTCGGCGTCGTCCTTGCTGCCCTGCGAGGAGAACCGGCTCGGGTTGCTGATGCCGATGACGTTCTCGCCCCCCAGCACGTCGGCAGCGATGGTGGCCACGACCGTGGAGTCGATGCCGCCCGAGACGCCGAGCAGCACGTTGCGGAAGCCGTTCTTGCGCACGTAGTCGTGCAGCCCCAGACCGACCGCGCGCCAGACCTCCTCGACCGGGTCGAGCCGCGGGTAGATGCGCGGGGTCAGCCGCTCATACGGCGCGACCGGCTCGTCACTGACGACGACATGGACGACGCCGTCGGGCAGGTCACCGTCGTCCACGGTGGACAGGTCGAGGTCGAGGTCGACGACGACGAGGTCCTCGACGAACTGCGGCCCCCGGGCGATCACCTCGCCGTCGCGTCCCACGACCATGGAGTCCCCGTCGAAGACCAGCTCGTCCTGCCCGCCGACGGTGTTGAGGTAGGCCAGCGCGCACCTCGCCTCGCGGGCCCGTCGGGCCACCAGCTCGAGGCGGGTGTCGTTCTTCTCCCGCTCGTAGGGCGAGCCGTTGATCACCAGCAGCAGCTCGGCACCGGCCGCCCGCGTCTGGGCGACGGGACCGCCCTCCTGCCAGAGGTCTTCGCAGATGGCGATCGCCACGTCGACGCCGTGCACCCTCACGACCGTGAGGGTCTCGCCCGGGGCGAAGATGCGGTACTCGTCGAAGACGCCGTAGTTGGGCAGGTGGTGCTTGGCATAGCGGGCGACCACCTCGCCGCCGACGATGACGGCAGCGCAGTTCTGGGGGAGGGTGCGGCTGGGGTCCTGGTCGCGGTCGCCGTAGGGCTGGGCGTCGACCGCGGTGTCGAGGTAGCCCACGACGACCGGGAGATCGCCGTACCCGTCGACCGCCAGGGCCTTGGCCAGCGCGCCGAGGGCCTGCTGCGACGCCAGCACGAACGACGAACGCAGCGCGAGGTCCTCGACGGGATAGCCGGTGAGGACCATCTCGGGGAAGGCGACCAGGTGCGCCCCGGCCGAGGCCGCCTCGGCGACCCGCCGACGGACCATGGCAGCGTTACCGTCGAGGTCACCGACGGTGGGGTTGACCTGGGCCATCGCGAGCCGCAGCTGTGCCATGCCTGCGAGCCTATCTGCGGGAGGGTCGGGGCAACCGGCCGGTGCGGGTGGGTGGGCCCCCCCGGCGAAGGGTAGACAGGCACGGTGACCAACGACATCGACGGCTACGTCCACGTGCGAGGCGCCAGCGAGCACAACCTGCGCGACGTCGACGTCGACCTGCCTCGCGACGCCCTCGTCGCCTTCACCGGCGTCTCCGGGTCGGGGAAGTCGTCCCTGGCCTTCGGCACCCTCTACGCAGAGGCGCAGCGCCGCTACTTCGAGTCGGTTGCGCCGTACGCGCGCCGCCTGCTGCAGCAGGTCGGCGCTCCGCACGTCCAGGAGATCAGCGGGTTGCCTCCTGCGGTGGCCCTGCAGCAGCGGCGGGGCGCCCCCAGCTCGCGGTCGACGGTGGGCACGATCACCACCTTGTCGAACCTGCTGCGCATGCTCTGGTCCCGGGCCGGCACCTACCCTGCGGGTGCGGCGCACCTGGCTGCGGAGGCGTTCTCGCCCAACACCGCGGCCGGCGCGTGCCCCGAGTGCCACGGCCTGGGCGTCGTGCACGACGTCGCGGAGGACCTGCTCGTGCCCGACCCCTCCCTGAGCATCCGTGACGGCGCTGTGGCGGCCTGGCCCGGCGCCTGGCAGGGCGCCAACCTGCGCCGCATCGTCTCCACGCTCGGTATCGACGTCGACCGACCATGGCGCGAGCTCTCGCCAGCCGACCGCGACTGGGTGCTCTACACCGACGAGCAGCCGTCTGTCCTCGTCACCCGGCGGGGCGAGCGCGACGACTCGACCGGGCGCGACTACCACGGCACCTTCTGGAGCGCACGCAAGCACGTGCGACACGTGCTGGCCGACTCGGCGAGCCCGACGATGCGGGCGAGGGTGCTGCGCTTCGTGCGTAGCGAGCCCTGCCGCCTGTGTCACGGCAGCGGGTTGACGAGACAGGCGCTGGCCGTCACCTTCGCCGGGGTGTCCATCGCCGACGTCAACGCCATGCCCTTCACCGAGGTCGTCACCCTGCTGCGGGACTCGGCGGACAGCCGGTCGAGCGAGGCAGCGCTCCGGCTCTGCACCGACCTCGTGGCCCGGCTCGAGGTGCTCGTCGACCTCGGTCTCGGCTACCTCGGGCTGGGCCGCAGCTCGACCACCCTCTCGCCGGGGGAGGCCCAGCGTCTGCGGATCGCCACCGCCCTGCGCTCGGGTCTCTTCGGGGTCGTCTACGTGCTCGACGAGCCGTCAGCGGGTTTGCACCCGGCGGATGCCGAGCCGCTGTTCGTCGTGCTCGACCGCCTCAAGGCCTCCGGCAACTCGCTCTTCGTCGTCGAGCACGACATGGACGTCGTCCGCCGGGCCGACTGGGTCGTCGACATCGGGCCTGCTGCCGGGGAGGGGGGCGGCCGGGTGCTCTACTCGGGACCGGTCGCCGGTCTCGAGCACGTGGAGGGTTCACCGACGAGTGCCCACCTCTTCGGACGCGCGCCGCTCCTCGAGCACGACCCGCGCTCGCCCGACGGCTGGCTGCGCCTGGGCGGCGTCTCCCGGCACAACCTCGTCGACGTCTCGCTCGACGTGCCGCTACGGGTGCTGACCGCCGTCACGGGGGTCTCGGGGTCGGGAAAGTCGACCCTGGTCACCCAGGTGCTGGCCGAGGTCGTGCGCCGCCACCTCGGTCTGGCGCGCCACCCCGCAGTGGAACCCGGTGACGACGGTGACCAGGAGGTGGAGGTTACGGTCGACCTCAGCTCTGTCTCAGGAATGGAGTCGGTCGACCGGATGGTGCTGGTCGACCAGCGACCCATCGGTCGCACCCCGCGTTCGAACCTCGCGACCTACACCGGCCTCTTCGACTCCGTCCGCAAGCTGTATGCCGGCACCGACGAGGCTCGTCGCCGCGGCTACGGAGCGGGTCGGTTCTCCTTCAATGTGGCCGAGGGGCGGTGCGAGACCTGCCAGGGCGAGGGATTCGTGTCCGTCGAGCTGATGTTCCTGCCGGGCACCTACGCGCCGTGCCCCACCTGCCACGGGGCGCGGTACGACGCCGAGACCCTCGAGGTGACCTACGACGGGAGGAACATCGCGCAGGTGCTCGCCATGTCGGTCGACGAGGCTGCCGTCGCGCTCGCCGGGGAGCCGGCCGTGCTGCGCAGCCTGGAGACGCTGCGTGACGTCGGGCTGGGTTACCTGCGGCTGGGACAGCCTGCGACCGAGCTCAGCGGCGGTGAGGCCCAGCGGATCAAGCTCGCCACCGAGCTGCAGCGAGCCCACCGCGGGCACACGCTCTACCTGCTCGACGAACCGACGGCAGGGCTGCACCCCGCCGACATCGCCCTGCTGCTGCGTCAGCTGCACCGTCTGGTCGACGCCGGCAACACGGTCGTGCTCGTCGAGCACGACCTCGACACCATCGCCACCGCCGACTGGGTCGTCGACCTCGGCCCCGGCGGTGGCGACGCCGGCGGACAGGTGGTCACCACCGGCACCCCGTATGACGTCGCGGTGGCAGGGCGGGGCGCGACCGCCCCCTACCTCGCGCGACGGCTGGGGCTTGCCTGACCGCGCTCGTGCGACGACCGGGCGGTTGCTGGCGAGCACCCACCCGGGCCGACCAGCGCTGACCGGCACGGGCGAGGCCGTCCGGGCAGGGTCCGGACGGCCCCGCTCCACGTGGCGCGGGGGTCAGCCGGCAGTGGTGCCGAAGACCTGCAGCTCGCTGAGGTGGGTGCAGGCGCACCCGCCGTCCCCGCCGCACGGACAGATCGTCGCGAAGCCCGGCACCTGGTTGCCCAGGATCCAGAACCTCACGTAGCGAACGCCGCTCGCCGATGACGTCACCGTTGTACCGCCCTCGGTCGGTCGCCGTGAACACGCCGAGGGTGGTCGACGTCCATGGTGATGTCCAGGTCGACCGACCTTCGGGACGAAGACGCCCGTGGGCGTGCCGTTGTCGTCGCCGGTGGTCAGCCCCAACCGGTGCCCTGCGACAGGTCGATGGCTCCCCGGGGACCGCATCCGTAGGAGGAGGGGCGTCGGGGCCACGCCGTATAGGTTGCTGGGCGTGACGACATCGGAGACGTCCTGGGACGACATCGTGATCGGGGCGGGCCACAACGGCCTGACCGCCGCGGCCTACCTCGCTCGCGCGGGACGGCGGGTGCTGGTGCTCGAGCGCCTCGACCACGTCGGTGGGGCGGCCGTCTCGGCCCCAGCATTCGCCGGTGTCGATGCCCGGCTGTCGCGCTACTCCTACCTGGTCTCCCTCCTCCCGCAGCAGGTGGTGCGCGACCTCGACCTCGACCTGCGGCTGGTCCGTCGTCGTTACTCCAGCTACACCCCCCTTCCGTCTGACCCCCGCCGTGGTCTCCTCGTCGACACCGGGGACCCCGAGGCGACTCGGGCGTCGTTCGTCGCGGTCACCGGCGACGACCGCGACTTCGTCGCGTGGGAACGTTTCTACGGGCGGATGGGTGCTCTGGCCGGACGTATCTGGCCCACCGTCCTCGAGCCCCTGCGGTCCGCAGCCGAGCTGCGCGCTCTCGTCGGAGACGACGACCTGTGGGACGCGCTCACCACCCGGCCCCTCGGCGAGCTGCTGCGGGCCACCTTCGACGACGACCTCGTGCGGGGAGTGGTCGCCACCGACGGCCTGATCGGCACGTTCGCCGACCTCGACGACCCCTCGCTGGCCCAGAACACCTGCTTCCTCTACCACCTGGTGGGCGGAGGGACGGGCGACTGGGACGTGCCGGTCGGGGGGATGGGAGCGGTCTCCGGCGCCCTCGCCCGGGCGGCATCGGCCGCCGGGGCCACGATCGTCACCGGCGCCGAGGTGACCGCGGTCTCGGCCGACGGCGAGGTGTCATGGACCCATGACGGACGCACCCGGACCTCTCGCGGACAGGTCGTGGTCGGGCTCGCGCCGGCCGTGCTCGACATCCTGCTCGCCGCTACGGGGGCCGAGCCCGTCTCGACCGGGCAGGAGCCCGAGGGGGCCCAGCTCAAGGTCAACATGATGCTGAGTCGGCTCCCTCGGCCGGCCGACCCGGCCATCGACCCGGTGGCGGCCTTCTCCGGCACCTTCCACGTCGCCGAGACCTTCGCCCAGCTGCAGGACGCGTATGCCGTGGCCGCCTCGGGCTCGGTGCCCCCCGGTGGACCGTGCGAGATCTACTGCCACACCCTGTCGGACCGCTCGATCCTGGGGCCTGAGCTGGCCGCCTCCGACGCGCAGACCCTCACGCTCTTCGGCGTGCACTTCCCGACGCGGATCTTCTCGTCCGACAACGAGACCCGTCGCGCCGAGGCGCTGCGTGCGGTCATGTCGGCCCTCGACGGGGTGCTCGGCGAGCCGCTCGAGCCCCTGCTGCTGCGCGACCGCGACGGACGTCCTGCCCTCGAGGTGCGCAGCCCGCTCGACCTCGAAGCCGACCTCGGGCTCCCCGGGGGCAACATCTTCCACCGGCCCCTGCAGTGGCCCTGGGCCGAGCAGCCGCACGAGGTGGGTCTGTGGGGCGGCGAGACCCGGCACCCGCGGATCACCCTCGCGGGGGCCGGCGCCCGTCGTGGGGGAGGAGTCTCCGGCATCGCCGGGCACAACGCGGCGAGGGTCGTCCTGCAGGCCTCCGGCAGCTAGGGCCCGCGGCTGACCAGGAGGTCGCTCCTGGCTCTCACCGCCCCTCGTCGGCTCGTGTCGCATCCCGCGCGCAGAACTGCCACCGGTCGAGCCGACCACTCCCAACCCCTGCGGTCCTCTTCGTCCTCGCCATCGTGGGTCCGTTCCTGGCCCGAGCACCGGCTCCGCGCCGGCTCGTAGGTCCCGGGACGAGACCCCTGGACCTACGAACCCTGACCTCTCTGCGGTGCGCCCACATCGTGTCTGCCCGCGCCAGGAGGCGGCATACGGCACCATGTGTCCATGGATCGTCAGCAAGAGTTCGTCCTTCGCACCATCGAGGAGCGTGACATCCGCTTCGTGCGGCTGTGGTTCACCGACGTGCTGGGCACCCTCAAGTCCGTCGCCGTGGCCCCGGCCGAGCTCGAGGGAGCCTTCGCGGAGGGCATCGGCTTCGACGGCTCCGCCATCGAGGGCCTCTCCCGCGTCTACGAGGCCGACATGCTCGTCAGGCCCGATCCGAGCACCTTCCAGGTGCTGCCGTGGCGCGGTGAGAAGCCCGGCTCGGCGCGGATGTTCTGCGACCTGCTCCTTCCCGACGGGTCACCGGCGTCCGCCGACCCCCGGCACGTGCTGCAGCGCGCGCTGACCAAGGCGGGCGAGATGGGGTTCACCTTCTACACCCACCCCGAGATCGAGTTCTTCCTGCTCAAGCAGCCTCACGTAGCCGGTGAGCACCCGGTGCCCGTCGACGAGGCGGGCTACTTCGACCACGTGCCCCACGGCACGGGTCACGACTTCCGCCGGGCAGCGATCACCATGCTCGAGGCGATGGGTATCTCGGTCGAGTTCTCGCACCACGAGGGGGCGCCGGGGCAGAACGAGATCGACCTTCGCTACGCCGACGCGCTGTCGACGGCCGACAACATCATGACCTTCCGCACCGTCATCAAGGAGGTGGCGCTCGAGCAGGGCATCTACGCCACCTTCATGCCCAAGCCCTTCAGTGAGCACCCCGGCTCGGGCATGCACACCCACCTCAGCCTCTTCGAGGGGGACACCAACGCCTTCTACGAGGCGGGCGCTCCCTACCAGCTGAGCAAGGTCGGTCGGCAGTTCATCGCTGGACTGCTGCGCCACGGGGCCGAGATCGCCGCGGTGACCAACCAGTGGGTCAACTCCTACAAGCGGCTGTGGGGCGGGGGAGAGGCTCCCGCCCACCTGACGTGGGGGCACAACAACCGTTCCGCCCTCGTGCGCATCCCGATGTACAAGCCCGACAAGGGCAACTCCAGCCGGGTCGAAGTGCGCTCGATCGACGCCGCCTGCAACCCCTATCTCGCCTTCGCGGTGCTGCTCATGGCCGGGCTGAAGGGCATCGAGGGGGAGTACGAGCTGCCCCCCGAGACGGAGGACGACGTGTGGATCCTCACCGACGCCGAGCGGATGGCCATGGGCGTCGAGCCGTTGCCGAGCTCGTTGGGTCGCGCGCTCGAGGTCATGGAGAAGAGCGACCTCGTCGCCGAGACGCTCGGTGAGCACGTCTTCGACTTCTTCCTGCGCAACAAGCGCAGGGAGTGGCTCGACTACCGCCACCAGGTGACCCAGTTCGAGCTCGACCGCTATCTGCCCAGTCTCTGACCTCGGGGCCGGTCACCTCGTGCCTCCCCGCATCAGCAGCCACGCGCAGCTCGCCCGCCTCGGCTTCGCGGAGCCCGAGAGAGCCGACCGGCTGCTCGCCGACCCGGTGCTCTCCGGCCTACTCGACCCCCTCGGCGACCACTTCGACGACGGGCTCGTCGAGGCCCTGAGCCGGGCGGCCGACCCCGACCTGGCCCTCCTCGGGCTGGTGCGGCTGCTCGAGTCGCTCGCCGTGACCCCTGCCCCCTCGGGCGTCGCGGATGATGTCGAGCGGCTGCAGGTGATGTCGACCCTGCGCCGCCGCGGTCTCGGGCGTGACCGTCTCGTCGCCGTGCTCGGCGGGTCGACGGCGCTGGTCGACCACCTGGCCCGCCACCCCGAGCACTGGCGTTCCGTGGCCGAGGCGTCCATGCCCACCGCCGAGGGCCTGCGCAACGACCTGCTCAGCGCCGTGGCCGCACCTGGTCGGGGCGAGATCCTGGCCTACGACGCCCTGCGGGTGGCCTATCGCCGGCAGCTCCTGTCGATCACCGCCCTCGACCTGACCTCGAGCGACCCGGTGAGCTACCTGCCCATCGTGGCCGAGCAGCTCTCGTGGCTCGCGGAGGCGGCCCTGGAGGCCGCCCTGGCCATCGCCCGCGAGGACTTCGGCCCCGGCCACGAGGTGGCCCGGCTCGCCGTCATCGGGATGGGCAAGACCGGTGGGGGCGAGCTCAACTACGTGTCCGACGTCGACGTCATCTTCGTCGTCGAGCCGGCGGTCGGTCACACCGAGGCCGAGGCGGTCGAGGTCGGCACGCACCTGGCGGTGTCGCTGATGCGGGCCTGCTCGGCCACCTCGGCCGAGGGGAGCCTGTGGCCGGTGGACGCCGCCCTGCGACCCGAGGGCAAGAACGGGCCCCTGGTGCGCACCATCGCCAGCCACCGCGCCTACTACGAGCGATGGGCCAAGACGTGGGAGTTCCAGGCCCTGCTCAAGGCCTGGGTGTCGGCGGGTGACCGTGAGGTGGGGGAGTCCTACCTCGCGGTGATCCGGCCCTTCGTGTGGGAGGCGGCCGGGCGAGACAACTTCGTCGAGGACGTGCGCGCCATGCGTCGGCGCGTCGAGGAGCACGTGCCGGCGGCCGAGGCCGGTCGCCAGCTCAAGCTCGGCCGCGGCGGGTTGCGTGACGTGGAGTTCGCCGTGCAGCTCCTGCAGCTGGTCCACGGCCGCTCCGACCCGACGCTGCGCTCGGCGACGACGCTGGAGGCCCTGTCGTCGCTGGCCAAGGGGGGATACGTCGGTCGTGACGACGCGGCGACTCTCGACGAGGCCTACCGGCTGCTGCGCACCCTCGAGCACCGCATCCAGCTGCACCGCATGCGGCGGACCCACCTCATGCCCACGAGCGACGCCGACCTGCGCCGGCTGGGACGCTCGATCGGTTTGCGCATCGACGCAGGCAAGGCCGTCGTGGACCTGTGGCAGTCGCGGGCCCGCGAGGTGCGTCGGCTTCACGAGCGGCTCTTCTACCGGCCCCTGCTCGGTGCGGCTGCCCGGATGCGCACCGTCGACTCGAGCCTGAGCCCGGAGCAGGCGCGCCAGCGTCTGCTGGCCCTGGGCTTCCTCGACCCGGCTGGGGCGCTGCGCCACATCGAGGCCCTGAGCGTGGGGGTGTCGCGTCGTGCCGCCATCCAGCGCACCCTGCTTCCCGTCATGCTCGGATGGCTGGCCGACGAGGCCGACCCCGACGCCGGGCTGCTGGCCTTCCGTCGGGTGAGTGACGAGCTGGGCACCATCCCGTGGTATCTCAAGATGCTGCGGGACGAGGGGCGCGCCGCCGAGCGGCTGGCCCGGGTGCTCGGTCGCAGCCGGTATGCCGCCGACCTGCTGGTCCGCTCCCCGGAGAGCGTTTCGATCCTCGGTGACGACCGGGGCCTGGTGCCCCGCACCCAGGACCAGCTCGTCGTGACCATGCGCAGCGCCGCGATGCGCAAGTCCGACCCCGCGGCGGCCGTGACGGCCGTACGCTCCATCCGGCGGCACGAGCTGCTGCGTATCTCTTTCGCGCAGCTGACCGGCCAGCTGGGGCTCGTCGAGGTGGGCCACGCGCTGTCGGACCTCGCGGCCGCCACCCTGGAGGTCTGCCTCGATGCCGTGGTGCGTCAGGTCGAGCAGACGCAGGGGGAGCCGCTCGGCACGGACATGGCCATCATCGGCATGGGTAGCCTGGGCGGTCGTGAGATGGGCTACGCGTCGGATGCCGACGTCCTCTTCGTCCACCGCCCGCGTCCCGGCACCCCCGACGAGGTCGCCCAGAAGCGGGCGCTGACTGTCGTCCAGGAGCTGCGGCGCCTGCTCGGTGAGTCGGGACCCGACCCCCAGCTGGGGGTCGACGCCGACCTGCGGCCGGAGGGCAAGGCCGGCCCGTTGGTGCGCACCCTCGCGTCGTATGCCGCCTACTACGACCGGTGGGCGCTCACCTGGGAGTTCCAAGCCCTCCTGCGGGCCCGGCCGGTGGCCGGAGACGCCGGTCTCGTCGCCGACGTGATGGCCCTGGTGGATCCGCTGCGCTACCCCGAGGGTGGTCTGCCCGCCTCGCGGGTGCGCGACGTGCGGCTGATGAAGGCCAGGGTCGAGTCGGAGAGGCTGCCTCGGGGAGCCGACCGGCGCACGCACCTCAAGCTCGGCCTGGGCGGCCTGACCGATGTCGAGTGGACGGTTCAGCTGCTCCAGCTGCGGCACGCGGGTCGTCTGCCGTCGCTGCGGGTAACGGGCACGATGGCTGCCCTGGAGGCCGCAGAGACGGCCGGCCTGCTGCCGCCCGACCTCGCCGCTGACCTGCGGACGGCCTGGATGTTCGTCACCTCACTGCGTCGCGCCTCCGTCCTGTGGAGGGGGCGTGCGGTGGAGGCCGTGCCCAGCGACCTGCGGGACGCCGACGGCGTCGGGCGCATCACCGGTCGAGATGCGGGACGGGGCTCGACGTTGGAAGATGACTACCTGCGCATCGCCCGACGCAGTCGGGCGGCCATGGAGTCGAGCTTCTACGCAGACTGAGCCCACCCACCGCGTGGACCGGTAGCGTGACCACGGCGGCTCGGGTGGTTCAGTGGGGTGAGCCAGGGGCATCGAAGGACAAGGATGAGCAGGCAGGAGGACCCGACGGAGTCCGATATCGGGCAGGGTGAGGTCGCGTCGTGGCGCGAGCTCTTCGCCGTGCCCGGTGTGTCCCCGCTCTTCGTGGCTCAGGCGCTGTCCACCTGGGGGGACTACATCGCGCGGCTGTCCATCGCGGCGGTCGTCTTCTCGTGGACCCGCTCACCGCTGGCCACGGCGACCACCCTGGCCGTGAGCCTGCTGCCGACCGTCTTCGGGAGGAGCCTGCTCAGCCCGCTCGTCGACCGTTTCCACTTCCGGTCGATCCTCGTCGCCTCGGCCATCGCACGGGGGGTCATGGTCGTCGCGCTGATCCTCGCCGTTGCGCTGGTCGTGCCTCTGGTGCTCCTCCTCGTCCTCCTCGTCCTGCTCGAGCTGCTGGGAGCGCCGGCGGCGACAGCGGGGCAGGTGATGTGGGCCGAGATGCTGCCCGACCGCCGGCACTTCGTGCGGGCCATGAGCCTGTCCGCCCTCTCGGAGCAGGCCAACCAGGCGGTGGGTCTGGCCCTCGGAGGACTGCTCATCGGCCTGCTCGGCGTGCGCACGGGCCTGCTCCTCGACCTCGTCACCTTCGTGGTCGTCGCGGCGGTGGTCCTCATGACGGTCCCCAGCAGGGCGGTGCCCTCTGCGCCGACGGGTCGGCTCGAGGTCCTCGGCTCACTCAGGGCGGGGCTCGGCTTCCTGCGTCGTGACCCCGTGCTCGTGCGGCTGCTGGTCCTCAGTGCAGCCTCCATGCTCGCTGTGGTGGCCCCGGAGGCGGTTGCCATCCCCTACGCGGGCGATCACGGGTCCTGGGGCGGCCTGCTCATGAGCGCCCCCATCGCCGGTGCCGCCGTGGGGGTGGTCGTGGTGAGCCGCTGGGCGCCGCGTGCAGCCAACGCACGGATCCTGCCCATGGCTATGCTGATGCCCCTTCCGCTCCTGTTCACCGCGTTCCACCCGAGCCTGCCGATGACCTGGCTGCTCTGGTTCGTCAGCGGGGCCTTCCAGGCGTTCATGCTGCCGCTGCAGTCGACGTTCACCCTGGTCATCCCGCGCGAGCGTCGAGGCACGGTGCTCGGCCTGGCGGCCTCCGTGTCGGTCGGGGTGTCCGGTGCGTCGTACGTCCTCGCGGGGTGGCTCACGGAGCACACCACCCCGGAGGCAGCCGTCGTGATGTGCGCCGTCGTCTCCCTCGGCGCCCTGCTGCTCATCGCCGGGACGTGGCCCCGGCGCCGGCTGGCGGCCGCGGTGGCCAGTGCGTACGGCGTGGGGGCAAGCCAGGCCTCCGTGGAGGGTGAGTCGACGGGGATGGCTTCCGGCGAGGCGCCGGTGCCGATCGTCGCGACCGACCGGCGAGACGCCCGCTGACCCCACCGGGCAGCCCGATACATCGAGCAGGCCGGGCCCGTTGACCCCACGCTGGCGGTCATGCTCCCCGGCCCCGGGTTCCGACGGCGTCGCCGGGAGTCGGCTGCATCACTTTTTCTGAGTCTGAACAAGTTCTCTGACCAAGACTCTCGTGATGTGCACAACTTTATCGGCGAGTTTGTTGGGCAATTTAGGGCGATATAGGGCTTCTGGGCCGCGCGAGACGTCAGAATTGCGATAGAAACTTGTTCACAGGACTTGTGCGCTGCGCAAGTTCTGCCTAGGTTTAAGACACAGCTTCCCCCGGTGACCGGAGGAAGAAACCATCGCTCGGGGTGAGCGCGAACAAGGAGTCCAACGATGATCATGCGAGCGAGTGTGAGTCTTCCCCCCGCCCGAGTCGAGGCGTACGAGTGGCAGGAGCTGGGTCGGTGCCGCGGCATGGACTCGGAGAAGTTCTTCACCGACGACCGCGACCAGAACCAGAAGCGGCGGGTCAGCCGTACGCGTGACGCCAAGGAGCTGTGCTCCGGGTGTCCCGTGATCACCCAGTGCCTCGAGCACGCCCTGGCGGTGCCGGAGAACCACGGCATCTGGGGTGGCACCACGGCCGCTGAGCGTCAGCGGATGCTCTGGCAGCTGGCGGGATGACGCCCCAGGACCTCGCTCTGCTCACCGGGGCCACGCTCGCGGACGACGCCTGGCAGGACGAGGCCCTCTGCGCCGGAGTCGACTCGGACTCCTTCTTCACCGTGGAGGGCGTCCCCGCGGGGTCAAGCGTCGCGTGGAAGGCGTCGCGTGACGCGGCGGCCTTCGCGCTGGCCCTGTGCGCCTCCTGCCCCGTGAGCGCCATCTGCCTCGAGCACGCGCTGCGCACCCCGGAGCCGCATGGCATCTGGGGAGGGACGACCCCGGGCGAGCGCGAGAGCATTCTGCTCGAGCTCGCCGGCTGAGCACGACCCACCGGCCGACGTTCGTCGTCACTCCACCCTCCACCGCCCGGACAGCGACCGCTGCCCGGGCGGAGCTGTCTTCGCGGCGTCGTCAGGGTGGGGTCAGGCGGGCAGTCGTGCCATCGCGCTGCGGACGGCCTCGTCGAAGCCGTCGAGCAGGGAGATCCCCGCCGCTCCGGCCATGACACTGAGCACGCTGGTGGGGGCGAACGACCAGTACAGGCTGGCCTCGAGGAACCACACCCGCCCTTCGGGGTCGACGCGGAAGTCGAAGAGGCTGTAGTCGCGGCAGCCGAGCGCGCGGTGGCAGGCCGTCGCTGCCTGCCAGACGGCTCGGGTGACCGGGTCGTCGGGATCGACGATCCACGCGTGCTCGGCGTCCTTGGCCACGAGGTGGAGGTCGCCCTCGTCGGCGCGGCGCAGCTTGTCCGCTGCGTCCCTGATCGGCTTGGTCTGGGCGTTGACGGCATACTCCTCCAGCGGGAGGCACGTCAGCTGCCCGGCTCGCTCGAGTACGCCGCAGCGGACCTCGCGGCCCAGGGGGACGAAACGCTCGACGAGGACCTCGTCGGCGTGGCCGAAGGCCGCGACGAGCGCCTGCTCGTAGTCGGATCCGGTGGTCACGAGGGAGACGCCGTGGGAGTTGTCGGCGTCGACCGGCTTGACCACAACCGGCGGCTCGAGCGTGGCGCGCTGACCGCGCAGCAGCACCTCTCCCGGTGGCACCAGAACCCCTGCGGCGTCCACCACGGCGCGCGCCCTGGCCTTGTGGGCGCCCAGGGCCATGACGTCCGGGGGGTTGCCCACGTAGGGGACACCGAGCAGGTCGAAGAGGCCACGGTAGGTCGTCATGCCGGGCAGGCAGAACATCTGGGGGAGCATGACGTCGACCTCCAGACCGGTCAGGTGCTCGACCGCCCGGGCGAGCGTCAGCGCGGGTGCCGCGGCGAGCGCGGCGTCGCCGAGACCGGTCGGGAAGCGCCAGCGACCGTCGGGAGCGACATGAGCCACGACGTGGTCGTAGCGCGTCGGGTCGAGCGTGGCGCGCAGGCAGTCCGCGGCATACAGGCGTGACAGGTCGTCGTGGAACGCGCTGAGCGGCGACCCGGTGAGGTGGAGCACACGCACGACCACGGGTCAGTCTCCTGCCGGTTCGACGAGCTTGCCGATGTTGAAGTCGATGCGCAGCCACCCCTTGCCGTGCCGCAGGTTCTGCAGCAGCAGCCACGGGATCTGCACGTGGTGCACCATGAAGAAGGGGAGGGGGTCGTCCCAGTCGAAGATGGCGTCGCGTCCCGCCAGCACCACGCGCCAGCGCTCTGCCGCCGTCGACGGGTGGGCGAGCATCCTCCACAGCTCGTGGTAGAGCCAGTAGGTCGGCCGGCTCGACGGGAGGGGGCGGATCAGTGGGCGGTCGTCCTCGAGGTAGCCCCGGGCGAGCCCGGGATGACCGTCGAAGAGCGTGATGGCAGAGTGGGTGCGGGGGTTGCACTCGATCGCACGGACCTGCCCGTCGGCGGTCCGCATGAAGTCGAAGGAGAACTGGCCGGTGAGCCCCAACTCCTCGACGAAGCTCGTGACCCAGGACTCGATCTCGGGGATGTCGACCGACTCGTAGTTCACCTGGAAGGCCGAGGACTCGCAGCAGCAGTAGACCTGGACCCGCCCGTTGCGTGCCGTTCCGTGGGTGCAGTACTCCTGTCCGCTCACGAACTCCTGCATCACCCACGGGTTCTCGACGGTCATGGGCTTGGTCTGCGCGAAGGCCCGCGTCGCGGCAGCCGTCCGGCGGGGAAGCAGGGTGAGGTCGAGCCGGTGCACCGGGTCGTAGGGGATGCTCTTGAGGATGAAGTCGCGCCCTGCCGAGACGAAGTCGAAGTCCACCACCTGGTCGGGGTCGGTGATCCGGTGGGACTGCGGCACCGGAAGGCCCAGCGAGGCGGCGAGCTCAGCGAACTGCTCCTTGTCGTCGAGGGCGGCGATGGTGGCGGCGTCGGCGTGCAGCACCTCGCAGTGCTGACCCAGCAGCTCGCTCGCCACGGCGTCGTAGTAGCTGGCGACCGGGCTGCACACGGGCACGTAGACGTCGACCCCTTCGGTGAGCACGACGTCGAGCAGCGCCTGTGCGTATCCGGCGTCCTGCGGACTGGGCACGACGTGGAAGCTGGAGACCGACCGGGAGAACCGGTGGCCGGTCAGCCGGTACTTGCCGGACTCGACGAGCACGACCCTGTGGCCCGCTGCGTGGAAGGAACGGCACAGCTGAAGGGCCTTGGTCATCTTCCCCCCACTGACCATGACCGTACGGCGAGCCGCCGGCGCGACCACGGAGGGGGGAGCCGGTCGGGGCCCGGACCGAAGGGGAAGGGCGCCCCGCAGGACGGCGGCAGCAGTCAGGACGGCGTTGGCGGGAAGGGCCAGCTGCAGCAGACCGAGGGCCCCGAGGGTGCGCAGGGTGGTGCGGGCAGCCGCCAGGCTCGACGCGGTCGAGCTCACGAGGCCAGGGTGGCGGCGTCCGGGCCGTAGCCGGCCACCATCCCGCGATGCATGACCCGGTCGCCCACGACCCCTGCGTGGTCCGCCCGGTGCAGCACGCAGCCGTTGTCCCACATCACGACGTCACCGGGCGACCACGCGTGCCGGTAGACGTTGTCGGGCCGGGTGGAGTGAGCGATCAGCGCGTCGACCAGCTCTCGTGCCTCGGGGTCGTCTATCCCGCTCACACCGGCGCAGCGTGACGCCGTGGTGAGGTAGAGCGCCGTCCGGCCCGACAGGGGATGCGGTCGCAGCACCGGGTGGTGGGCGGCCGACTCGTCGTCCGGACCGAGCTCGACCCCGGTGACGACGTGCTCGATGGTGCGGCCCTCCACGCGCTCGCGCAGCTGCAGAGGAAGGGTGTCGCAGGCTCGGAACTGGTTGCTGAACAGGGTCTCGCCGCCCGCGGCGGGGATGAGGACCGCGCGCAGCGCCGTGTAGGCGGGCGGGCAGCTGACGTAGCTGGTGTCGACGTGGAAGGTGCTGCGCGGCGGGGTGGTGCGGCCCACGTTGCTGATGACGTTGAGGTCGGGGAAACCGTCGACGGGGGTCTCTCCGATGGGTGGCACCAGCTCGCCGAAGGACGTGAGGAACTGCACGAAGGCGGTGTCGTCGACCTGCTGGTCGGGCAGCACGACCACGCCGTGCCGGGCCAGGAGCGAGCGCAGGCGGCTCACGTCGGCCGAGGTCACCGCGGCGAGGTCGATGTCGGTGACTCGGACCCCCAGGGGCTGCATGACGGTCTCGGTGGTCGTGGTGCTCATCGTGGGATCCCTCCAGGAGGTCGCGCAGGTAGGTCGACGGCGCCGGGAGCACGCCGGATGAGGGTCAGCCCGTCGCGCACCGGCAGGATCACCTGCTCCACCCTGTGGTCGGCGGCGACGGACCGGTTGAAGTCCCTGATGGCCAGACCGTTGACGGTCGGGCTGGGCGACGCCCACGGCTGGCCCTGCATCAGCGTGTTGTCGACGCAGACGAGGCCGTGGGGAGCGAGCAGGTCACCCTCGAGCACGGCATCGAGGTAGCCGAGGTAACCGGGCTTGTCGGCGTCGATGAAGACGAGGTCGAAGACCTGGCGCTCCCCGGCGAGCAGCGCCAGGGTCTCCAGGGCCGGGCCCACCCGGACCTCGACCTTGCGCCCCTCCGCCGAGTCGGCGAAGCACCGCTCGGCGAACTGCGCGACGCCCGAGTCGATCTCGCACGCCACGACCTCGCCGTCGGGGGGAAGGGTCTCGGCCATGGCCAGCGCGGAGTAGCCGGTGAACATGCCGACCTCGAGGACCCTCCGGGCGCGAGTGGCGTGGACGAGGAACTTGAGCACCTGCCCCTCCACATGGCCCGAGAGCATCTCGGCTTCGAGCCCGTGACCGGTCGACGTCGTGCTGGACCCACCCCAGTCGGCCGACCGGGTGAGGAGAGCCAGCCGGGCCAGGGCCGGTGACTCAGGTGTCGTGTACTGCTCGAGGTAGTCGTCCAGTCCGCCCGCGAGAGAGCGGGCTTCGTGCAGGACCGTGAGCGCGACGGGGTCGAGGTCCTGGGCCTGGTCGAGGAGCTCGTCGAGGTGGTCGAGGTGCGCCGCGAGGATCCCCCAGGGGGTCACCGGCCGCAGGCCCTCGAGGGGCGAGGTCGTGGGCGGCGACGTCACCGGGTGCTGTCGAGGAACATGTCGAGACCCTCGCCCTGTCGTGGGTACGACTTCACCACCTGGTGATGGGCCTCGAGCATCGACTCCATCTCGACCGCGGTGAGGTCGTTGAGGAAGATGCAGCTCCCCACCGGGTTGGGCACGGCCGCACGCAGCAGACCGTCACGGGTCTGCAGGATGGAGTCAGTGGCGAGGTGGAGGAGCTCGGGCGTGAGGTGGGGGCTGTCGAGGGCCAGACCGAGCCTGCTCATCAGCCAGAAGACGCGGTCGCGGTCGCTGACCGGGATCAGACCGCGCTGCTCGGCGACGGTCGTCGAGAAGGCCATGTCGATGTTAATCGCGTGTCCGTGGAAGAACGGCACCTCCGGGGCCAGCTCGAGGGTCGGGCTCCAGGTGTGCCCGAACGCGATGACGCGGTCGAGGTCGAGCTCCTGCAGGTTGGGGGTCTCGAGGCGCAGCATGCTCTCGATGGAGTCGTAGGTGATCCGGTGGGCGATCTCCCGCAGCTCGGGTGTCCCGTCGAGATGGCCGAACCGGGTCGTGAGCAGCTCTTCGCCGTACTTCTCGAGCAGGTCGAACGTGGCGCTGTCGGCGACCGTGTTGATCTTGATCAGCTCGGCCATACCGTTGCGGACCTGGTCGGTCGGCAGGGTGCGCAGGAAGGAGAAGTCGAGGATGACCTGCTGCGAGGCGTGGTAGGCCCCGAGCCGGTTCTTGTACTTCCCGTGGTTGACCGCGACCTTGATCGACACGCTGGCGTCGATGAGGCCGATCAGGGTCGTGGGGATGCGGATGTAGTTGGTCGAGCGGCGGAAGGTCGCGCAGGCCAGACCGGCAACGTCGGTGGTGAGCCCACCGCCGACCACCAGCACCGGCTCCTTGCGGACGAGGCCGAACGCGGCGAAGGCGTCGACGATGCTCTCGACGGTCGACCAGGTCTTGGTGCGCTCGTCCAGCTCGAGCGGGAAGACGGTGAGCTCGATGTCGTGGTGCGCGAAGTAGGCGCGCATGGCGTCGCCGTACAGGCGCTCGACGGTCGCGTCGACGACCGCGAGGCAGCGTCCCCAGCGGCGGTAGCTGTCGGCGAGCAGGGGGGCGTCGGCGTCGAAGACGCTGTCGACGTATCGCAGCGAGTACTCCACCTTCTCGTAGGCCTCGACGTGGAAGCCGTCGTCGGAGGCGGTGAAGGTCGACAGGGGGGCGGTGGTCATCAGGCCTCCCCTGCGTGGACGAGTTGTGAGAGTGCGGCCAGCTCGAGCGTGTCGGTGCGGGAGTCGGCGGCGGCGAAGTCGTGGCCCGTCGTGTTGGCGTTCGGGAAGGCGACCGTGGGGATGCCGGCCGACGTCGCTGCGGCGACGCCCCCCTCGTTGTCCTCGATGGCCACGCAGTCTGCGGGGGAGCGGCCCAAGGTGGTGAGGGCATAGGTGTAGGCGGCCGGGTCAGGCTTGGGCGTCTCGACGTCGGTGGCGTCGACGACGAGGTCGAACTGCTCCGCACGCACCTGGGGGGCGAGCGCCTGCAGCAGGGCGGAGACGTTGTCGGACGAGGTCGTTGTGACCAGGGCCACCGTCATCCCGTCGGCCCTGGCGGCGCTGATCGTCTCGGCCACTCCCGGCCTGGGAGTCACGCCTGAGGTGGCCAGGCTGTCCTGGAAGAGCTGCGACTTCGTGCGGTGGACGGCGGCGGAGTCGACCTCCTGACCGCGGTCCTTGGCGTAGGCCGCGATCCGGTCGGCGCCGCCGTTGCCGCGCAGCAGGTCGACGTACTCGTCGCGCCCCCACGTCCAGTCGAGGCCGTGCTGGGCGAAGGCGGCGTTGAAGGCCGCGCGCTGCAGCTCAGAGGTGTCGGCGAGGGTGCTGATGGAGCCGAAGAGCAGGGTGGTCATGGTGGGTCCTCACAGGGCATGAGGCATCGAGCGGTGACGAGAGGGTCGCCACCACCGAGCCCGGAGTCGGGTGATCGCATGAACGGCCCCCGGGGCTGGAGCCACCCGACGACGCACGCCACGGGCGACCCCTACCGACGCGGGTCTACAACGATCTTCGAGCCCGAGGCGGTCTGCGTCCACCGTGGTTGGCGACGAAGATCGTGATCCGGCGCCCGCGGGTCGGCGGGTTCACCCGTCGGAGACGTGGGCCGAACGGTCGAGGCCAGTCGTCGTCCGAACGTTCTCCGGTTCCGACCGAATGGGTGATGGGGGAGCGGTCCGCTGATGGACAGACTGGAGGTGACCGAAATTTCCCTTTTGTTAAAATACTTTCCGGAAGGGCATGCAATGGACCTCAGACGTCTCTCCTCGCGTACCACTCGATGGGAGATGGCGGTCGTGACGGCGGTCGCGGGGGCGGTCGTCTGCCTTCCGGCCGTTCAGCCTCAGGTGGTTGACGGTGCGTCGGCGCGGCCTGTCGTCAAGGCAGCTGGCGCGACCAGCGGCTTCGACGCCGTGTTGTGGGGCGACGCCGTGGCTGACGCCGTGTCCACGGACGGCTCCGGGAGGTACCAGGTGGCGAAGGACCCCGGTTCGCTGTTCACGGTGGAGAAGGCGATCGGTGCCCGTGCGGTGTGGGCGAGGAAGGACAAGTCGGGACGTCAGCTGACCGGGCAAGGCGTCGGCGTCGCGGTGCTGGACTCCGGGATCGCCCAGGTTGCCGGCCTGAACGGCGACGGCAAGGTGACCTATGGCCCTGACCTGTCGATCGAGGCCAACGGCGGGCTGACCCAGCAGGACACCTTCGGCCACGGCACCTTCATGGCTGGCATCATCGGCGGCCGGGGAACGCCGAGCCCTTCCTCGGACCTGCCCGGCGCGCCGCCCAACATCCAGCTCGGGGTGGCGCCGGACGCGGGGCTGCTGGCCATGAAGCTCGCGACCACGGACGGCAGCACCGACGTGTCCGAGGTCATCGCTGCCCTCGACTGGGTCATCCAGCACCCGGTGCTGCGCGACGGCACCCGGGTGCGCGTGATCAACCTGTCCTACGGCACGAACTCGGCTCAGGACTACCTGGCTGACCCGCTGGCGGCCGCTGCGGAGAACGCCTGGCAGCACGGGATCGTCGTGGTCACGTCGGCAGGCAACAACGGCTCGGACAACGGCCGGCTGAGCGACCCGGCGATCGACCCGTACGTGATCGCCGTCGGAGCGACCGACAGCGCCAACAAGCTCGATGGCTGGGACGCCGACCACACCAGAGCCGCCTCCTTCTCGGAGGTGGGTTCGGCCACCCGTCACGTCGACCTGGTCGCGCCGGGCACCTCGGTGGTGTCGGCCCGCGCCCCCGGATCCTTCATCGACGTCAACAGCCCCTCTGGCCTGGTTTCTGGCGACGCCACGGGGACGCTGTTCCGCGGCAGCGGAACCAGCCAGGCGGCCGCGGTCGTCTCCGGCTCGGTCGCGCTGCTCCTGCAGGCCTACCCGAACCTGACCCCGGACCAGGTCAAGTTCGCCCTGACCTCCTCCGCCGACCCGATCAGGAACGCCAGTGAGATCGCGACCGGAGCCGGTGCACTCGACCTGAGAGGGGCGCTCGACACTGCCAGTCGCCTGAGCAGGAAGGACAAGGCCGCCACGACGCTGCGCGCGGCCGCCCTCCAGGACTTCCCCGCCTCGACCGGGCAGGGATCGCTCGACGCCGCCCGAGGCGGATACGTGCTGGTCGATGCCGCCGGCAACGACCTGACCGGTGAGATCGACGTGCAGGGCAACACCTGGGACCCGGTCACGTGGTGGGCGGCCTCCTCCACCTCGTCGTCGTGGTCCGGTGGTCAGTGGATGGGCAGCACCTGGACCGGTGACGACTGGCAGCCTGACTCCGGCGGCCTCAGCTCGTCGCGCTGGTCCTCGTCGCGCTGGTCCTCCTCGCGATGGAGCACCGCTGACTGGTCGTCGGCGCGTTGGTCGTCCGCGCGTTGGTCGTCCGCACGCTGGTCCTCGTCGCGGTGGTCGTCCTCACGCTGGTCCGTTCCGGACGGGTTCTGAGCCGGATGCGGCGCGCTCTGAGTCCCACGCAGTTCACGTGGCTCCTGAGCGCTGCCCTCGCAGCCGGCGCGTCGGTGCTGACGGCCCGGGCAGATGGCGGGCCGATCATGGCCCTCCACCTGCCGGTCGCCGTCGTTGCGCTCGCGCTGGGCGCGGGGTTCTTCTTGGCCGAGCAGTTCCAGGTGAATGTGGAGTTCCGACGCCAGGCGCACACGTTCACCCTCGCCGGTGTCCCGCTGCTCATCGGTGTCCTGGTCCTCTCGCCGCTGGCCTTCGTGGCCACCCGCCTGGTGGCGTCGGTCCTGGCGTTCGTCTGGCAGCGGACAACGGTGGACAAGATGGCTTACAACGCCGCCGCCTACGCCTTCGAGGCGGCAGCGGGCGCCCTGCTCGTCCATCTGGTGCTCGGTTCGTCCCAGGGACTCGACTCACGGACCGCCGTCACCCTGATCGCCCTGCTGGCGGGGGTGGACCAGCTGATGTCCGCCTTGGTACTGCTCATGATCCGGGTGCACAACGGCCCCGTGAACCGGGCGGATGCCACCGAGGTCCTCGTCCCTGCCCTGGTGCTGAGTGTGGCCTCGACCATGTTCGCGTTCGCGCTGATCATCCTGTTCGAACAAGGGATCCTCGGTGCAGTCGTCGCCGCCATGCTCGTGACCACCTTCGCGTCCGGCTACCGCACCTACGCCCTCGCCCGGCAGCGCCACCAGTCACTGGCCCTCGTCCACGAGTTCGTCACCGGTGGTGTCGGGGCGCAGTCTCTGGAGAGCCTCGCCCAGGAGCTGCTGTCCCGGATCAGGCGGCTGCTGCGAGCCGGCACCATCCAGGTGATGATCAGCGAGACCGACACGGGCTCCGAGATCCCGTCGGGGGCTGGCTCCGCGCTGACCCTGGCCCTGGGCGAGGAAGACAGCCTGCACGTCGGCTACCAGGAGTTCGACCAGGACGACTGGGTCGTGGTGCGCACCTTGACCCACCAGGAGTCGATGCTGGCTACTCGTGCGACCAAAGATGTTGCTGAGCGGCACTGGCTCGACGAACACGGGTTCCGCGACGCGATGATGGTCGCCCTACCGGAGTCGAGCGGCATGCGGGGAACCCTCCGGGTCACTGACCGACTGGGGGAGACCGCAACCTTCACCGAAGAGGACCTGACGCTTCTGCAGACCCTGACCGGCCACCTCGCCATGGCTCTGCGCAGCGCCCGCCTGGTGCAGAAGCTCGGCTACGACGCCACGCACGACGCCCTGACCGGCCTGGCCAACCGTCGGGGGCTGTACACCGACGGGCAGGCGAGGCTGGCCAAGGCGCCCGGTCGGCGCCAGGCACTGCTGCTGCTCGACCTCGACAAGTTCAAGGAGGTCAACGACAGCCTGGGCCACCACGCCGGGGACCAGCTCCTGGTCGAGGTAGGCGCCCGGCTGCGCGGGCAGCTGCGTTCCGGCGACCTGCTGGCGCGTCTGGGCGGCGACGAGTTCGCGATCCTGCTCGAGGATGCCGGCGTGGACGAGGCCTCCCACGTCGCCGCGGACCTGCGTGCGAGGTTGGCCGAGCCCTTCACGCCCGTGGCCGGGCCTTCCGCGTTGGGGAGCCTGACGTTGCACTCCACCGTCAGCATCGGCATCGCCCGGTTCCCCGACGACGGCCCTGACCTGTCCGCCCTGCTGCGCAAGGCCGACATCGCCATGTACAAGGCCAAGGTCTCCGGGTCCGGACACCACGTCTACAACGACGTCGACAACGCCGACGGCGCGGCCAGGCTGCGCACCGTCGACGAGCTGCAGGCCGCCATCACCACCGGTCAGTTCGTTCTGCACTACCAGCCCAAAGTCGACCTGGCCAGCGGCGGGGTGCACGCTGTCGAGGCGCTGGTCCGCTGGGAGCACCCCACTCGCGGCCTGCTCTACCCCGACGCCTTCATCGACCTGGTGGAGGTCTCCGGGCTGATGCGCGCCATGACCCGGCTCGTGCTCGAAATGGCCCTCGACCAGGCCGCGGCCTGGCAGGGTCAGGGCCGAGAGCTGAACATCGCGGTCAACCTCTCGGCCAGCTCCCTGGTGGACGACGCTCTCCCCGACGAGGTCTTCGCCATGCTTGCCACCCGGGGCGTCCCGCCGGCTGCCCTGCAGCTGGAGATCACCGAGGACTTCTTGATGGCCGACCGTGATCGGGCCCGGAGGATCCTGACCCGGCTGCGCGGCGGAGGTGTCCAGATCTCCATCGACGACTACGGCAGCGGCTACAGCTCGCTCAGCTACCTACGCGACCTGCCCGTCGACGAGCTGAAGCTCGACAAGTCCTTCGTCTTCCCCATGACCGACAACGCCCGCGCTGCCGCACTCGTGTCCTCCAGCATCGCCCTGGCCCACAGCCTGGGCCTGCGCATGGTCGCCGAAGGCGTCGAGACCGACTGCGCCTACGCGGAGCTGGCCCGACTGGGCTGCGACCAGGCTCAGGGCTACTTCATCTCCAAACCCGTGCCTGCGGCCCAGCTCGACCACTGGCTGCGCAACCGGGCCGCTGTCGATCTGCCCACCCCCACCCCAGCACGACTCTCCTCTGCGGTCCGCGGGTAGCACTGTCGGATGACCGGAGGCGACTGACCGAACCGGCCAGGCGCAGGCGGGCGTGGGACGGGGTTAGGTGCAGCAGGGCTCCCCACCTGGCGCCTTGGCACTGAGCAGGAGGCCGCTCGCGGTCTCATCCCCCTCGGCCCTGTCGTCGACCCGACGTACCCTCGCCTCCCGACGTGAGGCGGAGTCCGCCCCTTCCGGGCTGAACGTGCTCGACGTGCCACTCGCTGCCGGTGCCCACGGGGGGCGGTCAAGGTCAGCCCTCGCAGTCCTCCGTTCTGCACCCGGAGCCAGAGGCAGGCCCCAGTGAACACATCCAGAGCCACCCGCGTCCGCGCCGTTGCCCTCATCGCTGTCGCTGTTGGAGGGAAGCGAAGCAACCGTGACCAGGACACTCACGTGCACGCGCGCTCAGCACTGCTCCGCGACGACGATGAGGGGGATCGTCGCCGTCGGCCTCACTGTCACCCCAGGGCCTCGGCAAAGTCGTGTTTCAGCAGGTCAGCAGGCATGTGATGGCTTGGTCGGGGTGTGAGGCGTGATGTCGTAGGGCGGTCGCGATGTTGGTCCAGCCGGTCAGGCGTAGGAGGCTGATGG
>JALYVC010000169.1 GCA_030853445.1 Actinomycetota bacterium
GACGTCGAGCTGCTGATCCTCGACGAGCCCACCTCCGGTCTCGACCCGCTGATGGAGGTGGTCTTCCGAGACTGCATCCGTGAGCAGCACCAGCGCGGCCGGACCGTCCTGCTGTCGAGCCACATCCTCAGCAAGGTCGAGGCCCTGTGTGAGCGGGTCTCGATCATCCGGGCGGGGCGCACGGTCGAGACGGGCACGCTCGCCGAGCTGCGGCACCTCGCACGCACGACCGTCGACGCGACCCTCGAGCGACCCGTCACCGCCGAGACCTTCTCGGCCCTCCCGGGCGTGGTCGACGTCGTCGTGGACGGCGAGCGGGTGCGCTGCTCGGTCGAGACCGGTCGGTTGGGAATGTTGCTGGAAACGTTGGGAGGCAGCGGAATACGCACACTCACGTCGCAGCCACCCTCACTGGAGGAGCTGTTCATGGACCGCTACCGCACGACGCTGGGCCCGGAGCCAGCGGTATGAGCGGCTACGCCGGCACCGGGCGGCTGCTGCGGCTGGCCCTGCGCCGCGACCGGGTGCTCCTGCCCGTCTCGGGCGCCCTCCTCGTGGCCCTCGCCGGCGGCTCGGCCAGCGCCACCCTCGGTCTCTACAGCGACCCCGGAGCCGCGGTGGCCGCGGCCGAGGCGATCCAGACGAGCCCGGCCGTGGTCGGGATGTACGGCCCGCTGGCCGACCCGTCCAACCCCGACTCCATCGCCGCCTTCAAGACCCTCATGATGGGCGCCGTCATCGTCGCCCTCTTCACGATCTCGTTGGTGCGCAGACACACTCGCGGCGACGAGGAGCCCGGGCGGGTCGAGCTGCTCGGGTCCACCGTGATGGGACGACGCGCACCGCTGACCGCCGCCGTCGTCCTGGCGTCGGGCGCGGTGCTCGTCGTCTCCCTGCTCGCCGGACTGTCGATGGTGGCCGCCGGCCTCGGTCTGCGAGGGTCGCTCGCCTTCGGCGCCGAGTGGGCGACGGCAGGGCTCGCCTTCGTCGGGGTCACGGCGGTGGCCGCGCAGGTGGCGGCCACCGCTCGCGGATGTGCCGGTCTGGCGAGCGCCGTCCTCGGGGTCTCCTACCTCCTGCGAGCCGTCGGCGACACGTCGCCGTCGGTGAGCTGGCTGGTCTGGGTCTCCCCGCTCGGCTGGGTGGAGAAGGTCGGCGTCTACGGACCCGACCGCTTCGTCGTGCTCCTGCTCGGGGCCGCGCTGGCCGCGTCGCTCGTGGCGGCGTCGTACACCCTGCTCGAGCGGCGCGACCTCGGTGCCGGCCTGTTCCCCACGCGCGCCGGCCCGGCCGTAGGGGCCTCGTCGCTGGGCACGCCACTGGCGCTGGCCTGGAGGCTGCAGCGGGGACTGCTGGTCGGCTGGGTGGTCGGATACGCGGTGCTGGGGCTCGTGCTCGGAGCCGTCGTGGGCAGCGCGTCCTCCTTCGTCACCGACGACTCCGTGAGGGCGATGCTGCAGAAGATGGGCGGCGACGCCGAGACCCTCGCCGACCTGCTCGTCTCCACCGAGCTGCACTTCATGGCCATCGGGGCCGCGGCCTACGGCATCGCCGCCGCGCTGCGGCTGCGCACCGAGGAGGGCGACCTGCACACCGAGCAGGTCCTGGCCACCCATGCCACCCGCCGCGCACAGCTGGGCGCCCACGCGCTCGTCGCGCTCGGCGGCAGCGCGCTGCTCATGGTCGTCGTCGGCCTGGGCCTCGGTGTCAGCACCCGGGGGGGAGTACGGCGGCGTGGGCGCGGCCGTGACTCACCTGCTGCCGGCCTCGCTGGCGCCCGTCCCCGCCGTGTGGGTGTGCGTCGGCCTGGCCCTGGTCGTGTACGGCGCGCTGCCGACCGTCGTCGTCGTCGCCTGGGGCCTGCTCGCGGCCTTCCTCGTGCTGGGCGATCTCGGCCCGCTCTTCGGCCTTCCGCAGTCGCTCATCGACCTCTCGCCCTTCGTCCACGGCACCGTCCTCCCGGGTGGGGACGTGCCCGGGACACCACTGCTGGCCCTCGCCCTCGTCGCAGCGGCCCTGTGCGTCGCCGCGGGGGCAGCCTTCCGGCGCCGTGACCTGGTGGCCGGGTGAGCCTCGAGCGACTCACGGCGGGGTCTCGGGTGCCGTGGTTCGGCTGGCGCGCCCTGGCAGCGGCTCCGCAGGGTCAGGTGAGGTGGATGCGCTCCTGCGCCGTGAGCTGCTCGACGACCTTCTTGACGTCCTGCGCCCGCTCGCGCGACATGACGAGCACGGCGTCGGGGGTGTCGACGACGACGACGTCGTCGAGACCGACGATGGCCACCACCCGGCCCCCGGTGACGACGAGCCCACCCCCGTCGACGACCAGGACGTCACCAGCCTCGCCGACCACCCTCAACCCGGGCCGGTCGGCCACTTCGGGCAGCATCTGCGCGAGCGCCGAGAAGTCGCCGACGTCCTCCCACGAGAACGCCGCGGGCACCACGGCCACGAGACCCGCAGCCGCCGCCGGCTCGGCCACGGCGTGGTCGATGGCGATCTTGGTCAGGCCGGGCCACAGCTCGGCCAGCCGGTCAGGCTCGGCCGCGATGGCCCGCAGATCACTGGCCATCTGCGGGTGCCCGGTCGCCAGCACGTCGAGCAGCACCGAGGCCTTGACGACGAACATACCTGCGTTCCAACGGAACCCACCCTCGGCGAGGTACTGCGCTGCCGTCGCGGCGTCGGGCTTCTCGACGAACTCGGCCACAGCGCGCGCACTCGGCGCCCCCTCGACCCCGAGCAGGTCGCCCTCGCGGATGTAGCCGAAGCCGGTGGCCGGCCCGGTCGGCGTGATGCCGATGGTCACGACCTTGCCCGTGCGGGCCACGGCAACCGCCTCGCGGACCGCAGTATGGAAGTCGTGAGGGTCGCCGATGACGTGGTCGGCCGCGAAGGACCCGATCACCGCATCCGGGTCGCGACGCTCGACGATCGCCGCCGCCAGCCCGATCGCGGGCATCGAGTCGCGTGGCGTCGGCTCCGCCACGATCTCGACGGCCGCGGGCAGCTGGTCGGCCACGGCCTCGGCGTGTGCGACCCCCGTGACGACGAGGACGCGTTCGCCGGCCAGCGGTGCGAGCCGGTCGTAGGTGCCCTGCAGGAGGGTGCGGCCGGTGCCCGTCAGGTCCCGCAGGAACTTCGGTGAGGTGCGCCGCGACACCGGCCACAGGCGGGTACCCGCCCCGCCGGCGGGCACCACGGCCCAGAAGGCGTCGACTGCTCCCGTCGTCTCGGCATCGGACTGCCCGGACGACGTGAAGCCCGCTCCCCCAGTGATGGTCATGTCCGTCACGCTAGGCCACCAGGAAGGCGAGCGCGGCGGGTTGGGGTTAACGACCCCGACCGGCGACGACGCTCCGTCCCCCAGCTGGGGCGTCGACCCCACTCCGGTCGCCCCCTTCAGGACGGACACCCCCATGAGTCGCGGCACTACCGCACCCGACACCTCCCTGAGCCAGGCTGACGACAGCCCCTCAGGCCTCCTCGGCCTCCTCGGCTTCCTCGACCGACGCCACACGATCGCGCCCCCCGGCTACAGGCGCTGGCTGATCCCGCCCGCAGCGCTGGCCGTGCACCTGTGCATCGGGCAGGTCTACGCCACCAGCGTCTACAAGACCTCGCTCGTGGCCCACTTCGGTGCCAGCCAGACCGCGGTGGGCGTCATCTTCTCCATTGCCATCGTCATGCTCGGCCTCTCGGCCGCCGTCCTCGGCACCTGGGTCGAGCGCAACGGCCCGCGCAAGGCGATGTTCGTCGCCGCCTGCGCGTGGGGGCTCGGCTTCCTCGTCGGCTCGCTCGGCATCGCCACGACCCAGCTGTGGCTGGTCTACCTCGGGTACGGCGTGATCGGTGGCGTCGGGCTCGGCATCGGCTACATCTCACCCTCAGCCTGCTCTTCGTGACGCTCGGCATCATCTACTTCCTCGTCATGATGTTCGGTGTCGCCAACATCCGGGTGCCCGCGAGCGACTGGAAGCCCGAGGGCTTCGAGCCCGCCGCCCGCAAGAGCGACGCGCTGGTCGCCACGGCCGGTGTCACCGCGGCCGACGCCATCAGGACACCGCAGCTCTGGCTGCTGTGGGTCGTGCTCTTCTGCAACGTCACCGCCGGCATCGGCATCCTCGAGCAGGCCAGCCCGATGATCCAGGACTTCTTCCGCGGCAGCGGGGGGACCTCGACCGTCGCGGTGGCGGCCGCCGGTGGGTTCGTCGGCGTGCTCTCCCTGTTCAACATGGCGGGCCGCTTCGCGTGGTCGACCACCTCAGACCTCGTAGGCCGCAAGAACATCTACGTGCTCTACCTCGGTGGCGGCATCGTGCTCTACCTGCTGCTGGCCTTCGTGGGCCCGAGCGCGAGCGGGCTCTTCGTGCTGTTCGCCGCACTGATCATCTCGTTCTACGGCGGTGGCTTCGCCACGGCGCCCGCCTTCCTGCGCAACCTCTTCGGCGTGCTCCAGGTGGGGGCCATCCACGGCCGTCTGCTGACCGCATGGTCGGCCGCCGGAGTGGTCGGCCCGCTCATCGTCAACGGCTTCCTCGACGCCGAGGGCAAGCCGGGCACGCTGACCGCCGACGCCTACCGCCCCGCCCTGCTCACGATGGTGGGCGTGCTCGCGGTCGGCTTCGTGGCCACCCTGCTCATCCGGCCCGTGGCCGAGCGCTTCCACGCCTCGGCCGACGCCCACGCCAGCAGCGCCGCCGCGGTCGATGTGGCTGGTCAGGGCGCGGTGCCCGGCCGCACCCGGCTGGCGCTCTCGTGGGTGCTCGTCGTGGTCGCCCTGGCCTATGGCGTCGTGCAGACCCTGACGACGGCGGTCAAGCTGTTCACCTGAGCGGTCCTGCGCCGCCATACGCTCGGGTAACGAGATAAATGGCACAGCGACGGGGTGGGCCACCCGACAGGCCGTCTCACGGGGCAGGAACTAAAGTGAGAGGGTGGCCACCTCGACAACACCCCGTACGTCTCCGACGACCACCGCCCGCCGCACGACCATCGCGATGAAGCTGGTGATGGCGGTGACGGGCCTCGTGTTCGTCGCCTACGTGCTGCTGCACATGTACGGCAACCTCAAGATGTTCAACGGCCAGGCGGCCTACGACGAGTACGCCGAGCACCTGCGCACCCTCCTGACGCCGATCCTCCCCTACAGCGGTCTGCTGTGGATCATCCGCGTCGTGCTCCTGGCGTCGCTGGTGGCCCACGTCTACTCCGCGTTCTACCTGTGGAGCCGGGCCCAGAACGCCCGCACGACGAAGAACCAGGTCAGGAAGGCCGCCGTCGCGACCATCTCCTCGCGCTTCATGCGCTGGGGCGGGGTGGCGCTGCTGCTGTTCGTCGTCTGGCACATCCTGCAGTTCACCACCCAGACCATCAACGTCAACGGCAGCCACGCGTCACCGTACGAGCGGTACGTCTCGGCCTTCCAGCCGAGCGTGTGGTGGTGCTTCGTGATCTACGCCGCGGCGATGGTCGCCCTCTTCATGCACCTGCGTCACGGCGTGTGGTCGGCCAGCCAGACCCTCGGGCTGACCGGCAGCGCCCGCTCGCGTCGCAACTCCAACCTGCTGGCCCAGACCCTCGCCGTGGTCATCGCCGGCGGCTTCATCCTCCCGGCGATCTTCGTCCTCCTCGGTGTCATCAAGTAGCACGCACCCGAGTACGCAATCACGGCCATCGAGCAAGTGGATCGGAACAGCACCATGACTGACACCATCACGCACGCCGACGAGACCACCCAGAACGCCGGCATCCTGCACGGCCTCTACCGCGACGGCGAGGCGATCGCCGACACCAAGGCCCCCAAGGTCGAGGTGCAGGACCGCTGGCGCACCCGGCAGTTCGAGGCGGCGCTGGTCAACCCGTCCAACCGTCGCAAGCTGACGGTCATCGTCATCGGCTCCGGTCTGGCCGGTGGCGCCGCGAGCGCGACCCTGGGCGAGGCGGGCTATAACGTCAAGACGTTCTGCTACCAAGACTCCCCGCGCCGCGCCCACTCCATCGCGGCCCAGGGCGGCATCAACGCAGCCAAGAACTACAAGGAGGACGGCGACTCGGTCTACCGCCTCTTCTACGACACGGTCAAGGGTGGCGACTTCCGCTCACGCGAGTCCAACGTCTACCGCCTCGCCGAGGTCAGCGCCAGCATCATCGACCAGTGCGTCGCGCAGGGTGTGCCCTTCGCCCGCGAGTACGGCGGCCTGCTCGACAACCGCTCGTTCGGTGGCGTCCAGGTCTCGCGCACGTTCTACGCCCGCGGCCAGACGGGACAGCAGCTGCTCATCGGCGCCTACCAAGCCCTCGAGCGCCAGGTTGCGGCCGGCACGGTCGAGATGAACACCCGCCACGAGATGCTCGAGCTCGTCGTCGTCGACGGCCGCGCCCGCGGCGTGATCGTGCGCGACATGGTCACCGGTGAGGTCGAGACCCACCTCGCCGACGCGGTCGTCCTCGCCAGCGGCGGCTACGGCAACGTCTTCTACCTGTCGACCAACGCGATGGGCTGCAACGTCACCGCCACGTGGCGCGCGCACCGCAAGGGAGCCTACTTCTCCAACCCCTGCTACACGCAGATCCACCCGACCTGCATCCCCGTCTCGGGCGAGCACCAGAGCAAGCTGACCCTGATGTCGGAGTCCCTGCGCAACGACGGCCGCATCTGGGTGCCGAAGAACCGCGAGGACTGCGACAAGGACCCCCGCGAGATCACCGAGCAGGACCGCGACTACTACCTGGAGCGGGTCTACCCCGCCTTCGGCAACCTCGTGCCCCGCGACATCGCCTCCCGTCAGGCCAAGAACGTCTGCGACGAGGGACGAGGCGTCGGTCCGGTCGTCGGCGACTTCCGCCGCGGGGTCTACCTCGACTTCGCCGAGGTGATCGCCCGTCAGGGCCAGGCGTGGGTGGCCGAGAAGTACGGCAACCTCTTCGACATGTACCAGCGGATCACCGGCGAGAACCCCTACGAGGTGCCGATGCGCATCTACCCCGCGGTGCACTACACGATGGGTGGTCTCTGGGTCGACTACGACCTGCAGTCGAGCATCCCGGGGCTCTTCGTCGCCGGTGAGGCCAACTTCTCCGACCACGGCGCCAACCGCCTCGGCGCCTCGGCCCTCATGCAGGGGCTGGCCGACGGCTACTTCGTGCTGCCCAACACGATCCGTGACTACCTCAGCCACGGGCCCTTCCCGGCGGTGCAGGAGTCCCACGAGGACGTCGTCGCCGCCAAGACCTCGGTGCAGGACCGCCTCGACACTCTCCTGACCATCAACGGCGAGCGCACGGTCGACTCCTTCCACAAGGAGCTCGGCCAGATCATGTGGGAGTACTGCGGGATGGAGCGGTCCGAGACCGGCTTGCTCAAGGCCATCGACCTCGTCCGCGGCCTCAAGGACGAGTTCTGGCGCAACGTCAGGGTGCTCGGCGCCGCCGACACCCTCAACCAGAGCCTCGAGAAGGCCGGCCGTGTGGCCGACCTCATCGAGCTCGGTGAGCTGATGTGCATCGACGCGCTGCACCGTCGCGAGTCCTGCGGAGGCCACTTCCGCGAGGAGAGCCAGACCGAGGAGGGCGAGGCGCTGCGCGACGACGAGAACTTCGCCTACGTCGCGGCCTGGGAGTTCGGCGGCGACGACGAGGCGCCCGTCCTGCACAAGGAAGACCTCGTCTTCGACTACGTCCACCTCAAGCAGCGGAGCTACAAGTGAAGATCACCCTTCAGGTCTGGCGCCAGAGCGGCCCCCAGGACCCCGGAGGCATGCATGGTTACCAACTCGACGAGATCTCCGAGGACATGTCGTTCCTCGAGATGCTCGACGTGCTCAACGAGGACCTCATCCTCAAGGGCGATGAGCCGGTGGCTTTCGACAGCGACTGCCGTGAAGGTATCTGCGGCATGTGCGGGCTGATGATCAACGGCCGGCCCCACGGCCCCGAGGTCACGACCACCTGCCAGCTGCACATGCGCACCTTCAAGGACGGCGACACGATCACGGTCGAGCCGTGGCGCGCCGACGCCTTCCCGGTGCTCAAGGACCTCGTGGTCGACCGCAGCGCCTTCGACCGGATCATCCAGGCCGGTGGCTTCGTCTCCGTCAACACCGGTGCGGCCCCCGACGCCCACTCGATGCCGGTGCCCAAGGACAACGCGGACAAGGCGTTCGCGTCTGCCGCCTGCATCGGTTGCGGCGCCTGTGTTGCCGCCTGCCCGAACGCCTCCGGCATGCTCTTCCTGGGCGCCAAGGTCACCCACCTCGGTCTGCTCCCCCAGGGCCAGCCCGAGCGCGACGCCCGTGTGGTCAAGATGGTCAGCCAGCACGACCACGAGGGTTTCGGCGGCTGCACCAACATCGGTGAGTGCTCGGCGGCGTGCCCCAAGGAGATCCCGCTCGACGTCATCTCGACCCTCAACAAGGACCTGCGCATGTCGATGCGCCACGGCCACTGAGCCGGGGTTCACCCCCCCCAAGGGACGATCCGGCGCAGCCAGGCCGACGTCTGGGGTGCTGCTCGAGCACTGCTCCTGGGGCCGCCGGGGTCAAGAACGGCTCGCTGTGCCAGCCGAGGGCGCGGCACACCTTCGTCGGTACGGCGACTCGCGGCGGGCACACCCCGCGGGTCACCGAGATGAGGGTGTCGGCGGGCCGAGCTGCTGGCGACCGCCCCCGCCTCCCGAGGTTGACTCAGAGTCGTTGCGCTCGACTCGTGCTCTCACGGCAGTCGAGTCCAACGACTCTGAGTCGACCTCGGACGGGGAGGGGGAGGGGGTCGACCCCGGCCCGCTAGGGCTTGCGCCCGGCCACGGCGCGCAACGTACGCCCCACTGAGGCGAGTCCCATCGCGACCGTCGCACCGAGCACGGCGCCTGCGGTGATCGCGGTGCGGTCCTGGGCGCGCTGGCCGAAGTCGGGCAGCCCCGCCGTCGCCCGGCTGCGTCTCGACGCGGTGTCGGCGGCCGCCAGG
>JALYVC010000191.1 GCA_030853445.1 Actinomycetota bacterium
GTCCGTGGCCACCCCCGGTGACGCGGCCGAGCTGCTCGTGCTGGGCCGGGCCTGCTGGGTGCCGGAGGGGCGGGCCGCAGGCAGCTGGGAGATCCCGCCGCTGCGGGAGTCGCTGGAGGAGCTGACCGCGTCCCTCGCCGACTGGACCACCTGGGTGGTGCGCTCGGCAGGAAGGCTCGTGGGGTCGGTGCGGGGTCGGGTGGCCCCCGACGATCCTTCGACGTGGGAGACGGGTCGGCTGATGGTGGCCCCCGACCTGCAGGGCCGCGGCCTCGGCCGGGCCCTGCTGGCCCACAGCGAGGCCGCCGCTCCCGTGGGCGTGCACACGTGGTGGATCACTACCGGGGTCGCCTCCGAGCGCAACCAGCGCACCTACAAGAAGGCGGGCTACCGCCTCCTGCCCGGCCCGGGGCGCTACGAGGGCACCGTCGACCTCACCAAGCGCCGCCGCTGACCCGGGCCGAGGCCGCGACGCCGTGCCCGTGACCCACGATTTCCCCGTGGGCCCCCGGCTCTGGCAGAATCAGGGACTGCGTCCGGCACCAGAACAAGCCCCTGCCACAGGGGGAGGGTGAGCGGCTCATCCCGGCCTTCGTGTCGTGGGTCAGTCGCGTCGCACGAGGCCGGCCGGACAGCAGTCGACATTCAGGGACCGACCGGTCCCACAACCCGCGGTGGCCTGTGGCGCCGCAAGGAAGCGAAGCACGCCATGCACAAGCTCGACGCCGTCGACCAGGTCTCCCTGCGCGACGACATCCCCGCCTTCCGCGCCGGCGACACCCTCAAGGTGCACGTCAAGGTCATCGAGGGCACGCGCTCGCGTGTCCAGGTCTTCCAGGGCGTCGTCATCCGCATCCACGGTGGCGGTGTCGGCGAGACCTTCACCGTCCGCAAGGTCTCCTTCGGCGTCGGCGTGGAGCGCACGTTCCCGCTGCACACGCCGATCATCGACAAGATCGAGGTCGTCACCCGCGGTGACGTGCGCCGCGCCAAGCTCTACTACCTGCGCGACCTGCGCGGCAAGGCCGCCAAGATCAAGGAGAAGCGCGACAACGTACCCGTCAAGGGTGCCAAGGGTGCGAAGGTCTCCAAGTAGGACCTTCCTTCCACAGCGACGACCAGACGCCGGCCGGCCACGAGCACCTCGTGACCGAGTCGGCGTCCGGCGTCTCCGGCCCCCTTCCAGGCTTCCGGGGCCGCCGGGGCCGCCGGGGCCCTCGTCGGCTCCGGCGGCTGCGCTGGTGGCACCTGCTGGTGCCGGCCGTGGTGGTCCTGGTGCTGGTGCGCAGCCTCCTGGTGCAGACCTTCTCGGTGCCGACGGGCTCCATGCAGGAGACCATCGCCCCGGGCGACCGGGTGCTGGTGAGCCGTCTCGTGCGCGGAGGTGACGTGCACCGCGGAGACGTGGTCGTCTTCGACGGCCGGCACGCCTTCCTCGGTGAGGGGGACGGGGGGCCCGCCGCTCGGCTCGGGCGGGCTGTGGTGGGGGCGCTGACGCTCGACAGCGGCACCGACTACGTCAAGCGGGTCGTCGGGCTGCCGGGCGACCGGGTCACCTGCTGCACCACCTCGGGCCAGGCCGGGCGCCTCGCCGTCAACGGGGTCCCGGTCACCGAGCCCTATCTCTTCCCCGGCGACGCACCGAGCGACGTCACGTTCGACGTGGTCGTCCCGCCGGGTGCGATCTGGGTGATGGGCGACCACCGCAGCGCCTCCGCCGACTCGCGTTCCTACCTCGGGCAGCCCGGCGGGGGCATGGTCGACCTCGGTGACGTGGTCGGTCAGGTGACGGTGCGATACTGGCCGCTCGGTCGGCTGGGCAGCCTCGGCGGGCCCGGTCCCCTGTCCACCGTCCCCGCGCCCGGAGCTGGTCCCTGACGATGCCGCACGAGAGCCACGAAGCCGACCCCCGCGACCCCGAGGGCCGGGCGATGGCCGCGACCCTCCCGGACGACGGGGCGTACGTCGAGACCGACGCCGGCCACGACGGCGACGACGGGTGGGACGGACCGTCGGGTCCTGACGACGGGTCGGGTGACGACGGCCACGAGGGCGACGAGGTGGGCGGCGGCTTCGGCGGCGTCATCGACAACATCCTCGGCGGCCTGCGCGAGATCCTCATCATCGCGGTCATGGCGGTCGTCCTGTCGTTCGTGGTCAAGACCTGGCTCATCCAGGCGTTCTACATCCCCTCGGCGTCGATGGAGAACACCCTCGTCAAGGACGACCGGGTGATCGTCAGCAAGCTCACGCCCGGGCCGGTCGACCTGCAGCGCGGCGACATCGTGGTCTTCCAGGACCCCGACCACTGGCTGCCGGCGGTACCCACCGTCGACCAGCCCGGAGTGCGGGGTGTGGTCCACCGGGGGCTGCAGTTCATCGGGCTGCTGCCCGACGAGTCCGACGACCACCTGATCAAGCGGGTCATCGGCCTTCCCGGCGACCACGTCGTGGGCCCGACCGGCGGAGGCAAGCTCACCGTCAACGGCGTGCCGATCACCGAGAACTACGTCAAGACCGGTGACGCTCCGAACGGCAGCACGCAGCCGTTCGACATCGTCGTGCCGGCAGGCCGGGTCTGGGTCATGGGTGACCACCGCGGGGACTCGGCCGACTCCCGGTACCACGACGACGGCACGGGGGCGACAGGTTCGGTGCCGATCAACGACATCACCGGTCGTGCGGTCACCATCGTCTGGCCGCTCGACCACGTGCGCTGGCTGTCCGTGCCCTCGAGCATCTACTCCACGATCCCCGCCCCGTCGCCGACCAGCACCCCGAGCACCTCGGCGTCGTCGGCTCCGTGATCGCGAGCCGCCGGCCCTCGCTGCGGGTGGAGCGGTCGCTGCAGCGGGCGGGGCACCGCGTGCTCGCCGGCATGGACGAGGTGGGTCGCGGCGCCCTCGCCGGCCCGGTCAGCGTCGGCGTGGTCGTCATCGACGAGACCTGTCGGTCGGCGCCGGCCGGGGTCAAGGACTCCAAGCTGCTCACCCCGGCTCGGCGAACCGCCATGGTGACGCCGTTGCGGCGCTGGGCCCTGGCCCATGCCGTCGGCCACGCCTCACCGAGCGAGATCGACGAGCTCGGCATCATGGTGGGGCTGCGTCTGGCCGGCCTGCGGGCCCTCGCAGCGGTGGCGGCGGTCGGCATCCGGCCCGACCTGGTCATCCTCGACGGCAACCACGACTGGCTGACCCCGCCCGGTGAGGTCGGCCTGTTCGCCTTCGCGGACGACGGCGGGCCGTCGGTTCCCCCCGTGACCACGATCATCAAGGCCGACCTGACCTGCTCCTCGGTGGCAGCGGCCTCCGTGCTGGCGAAGGTCGAGCGCGACGGGCTCATGGTGGGGCACCACGTCGACCACCCGGCGTACGGCTGGGAGGTCAACAAGGGGTATGCCGCGCCCGAGCACCTCTCGGCGCTGCGAGAGCACGGCCCGAGCGTGCACCACCGGCTGTCCTGGCGCCTGCCGGAGCGGACCACCGTGCAGGTGGTAGAACTTGGGGACGCCCTTCCGGGGCTGCCGTCCGCAGATCCGGCGGCCACCCTCGTCCCGCTCGCGAGCGGGCCCCGCAGCGCAGTCGACACGAAGAGGTCAGCAGCAGGTCATGGGCAGTCATGAGTAGTGAGGACCTCGAGAAGTACGAGACCGAGATGGAGCTCCAGCTCTATCGGGAGTACCGCGACGTCGTCGGGCTCTTCACCCACGTCGTCGAGACGGAACGACGCTTCTACCTGTGCAACTCGGTGGAGATGAAGGTGCGCTCCGACGGCGGTGAGGTCTTCTTCGACGTGACGATGAGCGACGCCTGGGTGTGGGACATCTACCGCCCGGCGCGGTTCGTCAAGAACGTGCGCGTCGTGACCTTCAAGGACGTCAACATCGAGGAGCTCCCCAAGAGCGACCTCGAGCTGCCCTCCTGACGGCTGCCGCCGAGGTCGGCGTCTGCACGGGTACCGGTGCGAACTGGGGTCCGGGGGGACGGCAAGCCCACCGGACCGTCATCCCCAACCCTCAGGGGCGCTGGCGCCGTCCACAGGCTGGGCGCACGGGCCTGTCGTGGCCGCGGGCCCGGGGCGAGGGTTGCCTCCATGGACACCGCGACCTCGCCCCTCCCCGCCCGCAGCACCCTCGCCCGCTACGGCGAGCGGCTGGCCGAGCGCTATCTGCGCGAGCGCGGCTTCACCGTGCTGGCGCGCAACTGGCGCTGCCGGGTCGGCGAGGTCGACATCGTCGCGCTCGACGGTGACTGCCTCGTGGTCTGCGAGGTCAAGACCCGCCGGACGACGGCGTTCGGCTCACCCGTGGAGGCGGTGACCGTCACCAAGCTGGTGCGTCTTCGGCGGCTGGCGGCGACCTGGCTGGCCGAGCACGACACCCATGTGGGAGACGTGCGCATCGACGTCATCGGGATCCTGCGGCCCCGCCGCGGTGTCTGCACGATCGAGCACCTGGTGGGGGTGGGGGCGTGAGCCTCGGGCGCACCCGGGCCGTGGGCCTGCTGGGGCTGCGCGGCTTCCTTGTCGACGTCGAGGTCGACGTCTCCAACGGGCTGCCCGCGTTCCAGGTCAGTGGCAACCCCGACCGGGCCTGCGCCCAGTCGTCCGACCGGGTGCGGGCGGCGGCGACCAACAGCGAGCACCCGCTCGCGCAGCGCCGGGTGACCGTCAACCTGTCTCCGGCGTCCGTGCCCAAGTGCGGGTCGGGTTTCGACCTGGCCATCTGCGTGGCCGCCCTCGTCGCGTCGGGCACGGTCGACCAGGGGGTGGTCGCTGACGTCGTCCACATCGGGGAGCTCGGCCTCGACGGGAGCGTGCGACCGGTGCGAGGGGTGATGCCCCTCGTGCTGGAAGCCGCCCGCCATGGGGTGCGCCACGTCGTCGTCCCCGCCGCCAACGCGGCCGAGGCCCGGTTGGTCAGTGGCGTCGAGATCCACCCCGTGGCGCACCTGTCCGAGCTGGTCCACCGGTATGAGGTCCTCAAGGTCGGGGGCCGGCCCCTGCCGGTCGACGTGCCCCCGGGGTCGGCGCACACCGACGTCCCCGGGCCCGACCTCGTCGACGTCACGGGCCAGCTCGAGGGTCGGCACGCGCTCGAGGTCGCGGCGGCCGGGGGCCATCACCTCTACCTCGTCGGCCCCCCGGGAGCCGGGAAGACGATGCTGGCCGAGCGGCTGCCGGGGCTCCTCCCGCTGCTCGACGAGGAGCAGGCGATGGAGGTCACCGCCGTGGCCTCCGTCCTCGGCACCCTCGGCGCCCCGACCCAGCTGCAGCGTCGGCCACCGTTCGTCGCCCCCCATCACGGTGCGTCGATGAGCTCGCTGGTCGGCGGCGGGAGCCGCGCCCAGGTCGTGCCGGGTGCCGTCACCCAGGCCCACCACGGGGTGCTCTTCCTCGACGAGGCACCCGAGTTCAAGCGTGACGTCCTGCAGTCGCTGCGCCAGCCGCTGGAGTCGGGCACCGTCACCGTGACCCGGTTGGGAGGTCTGCACCGCTTCCCGTGCCGGTTCCAGCTGGTGCTCGCCGCCAACCCCTGCCCGTGCGGGATGGGTTCTGGCAAGGGTGAGCGCTGCCGGTGCTCACCGGCGAGCCGGGTCGGCTACGGCAGTCGGCTGAGGGGGCCGCTGCTCGACCGGATCGACATCCAGGTGCACGTGCCGGCCGTCTCGCGCGCTGCTCTCGCGCTCGAGCCGGGGGAGTCGAGTGCCGTGGTGTCGCAGCGCGTGGCTGACGCCAGGGCCGTCGCGACGAGCAGGTGGGCCGACACCGGGGCCCGGCTGAACGCCCACGTTCCCGCCCCCGTGCTGCGCGAGCCGCGGTTCCGTCTCGCCGCCCACGTCACCCGCGACCTCGACCGCGCCCTCGACCGGGGCGCCTTCACGATGCGGGCCTACCACCGGTGCCTGCGGCTGGCCTGGACGGTCGCTGACCTGCGGGGCGCCGAGGCCCCCGGGGCCGACGACGTCGGTCAGGCAATCGGCATGAAGAACGACGACCGGGAGGTGGCGGCATGAGCGCCGTCGAGACACTGGGGAGTCAGCCGGGTGAGCCGGGTGAGCCGGGGGTGGACGAGCGCTGGGCTCGGGCTGCATGGAGCCGGTGGGCCGAGGCCGACGACCTGCGCGTGCGCCGGCTCGTCGAGGTTCTCGGGCCGGTCGTCGCGGCCGAGCTGGTGCGGTCGGGCGATCCGTCCGTGCCCGAGTCGGTGCGCGCCCGCGC
>JALYVC010000204.1 GCA_030853445.1 Actinomycetota bacterium
GGTCACGAGCTCGCGCTCGTCGGCGGCCCGGTGCGCGACGCCTTCCTCGGGCGCCCCAGCGCCGACCTCGACTTCACGACCGACGCCACGCCCGACCAGGTCGTGGCGCTCACGCGGCGGTGGGCCGACGCCCGGTGGGACGTCGGGCGCGCCTTCGGCACGATCGGGCTGCGGGTGGGCGCGACCCAGGTCGAGATCACCACCTACCGGACCGACTCCTACGACCGCACGAGCCGCAAGCCCGCGGTGGCCTTCGGCACCTCGCTGACGGAGGACCTCGTACGGCGTGACTTCACCGTCAACGCGATGGCGTTGCGGCTGCCGTCGCTGGAGTTCGTCGACGAGCACGGCGGGCTCGCCGACCTCGCGGCCAAGGTGCTGCGCACGCCGGCATCGCCGCACGAGTCGTTCGCCGACGACCCCCTGCGGATGATGCGCGCGGCGCGTTTCGCCTCCCAGCTCGGCTTCACGGTGGCGCCCGAGGTGCAGGCCGCGATGACGCAGCGGGCCGGCACGCTGGAGATGATCTCGGCCGAGCGGGTGCGTGACGAGCTCTCGAAGCTGCTGCTCTCGCGCGCTCCCCGCGAGGGTCTCGCGCTGCTCGTCGACACCGGTCTCGCGCAGGTCTTCCTGCCCGAGCTGCCGGCCCTGCGGCTCGAGGTCGACGAGCACCACCGGCACAAGGACGTCTACGACCACTCGCTCACGGTGCTCGAGCAGGCGATCGAGCTCGAGGGCGCTCGTCGCGTGCCGGGAGTCGACGAGCCCCTCGAGGTCGGGCGGCCCGACCTCGTGCTGCGGCTGGCGGCCCTGCTGCACGACGTGGGCAAGCCCGCGACCCGCCGCTTCGAGGACGCTGGGGGGGTCAGCTTCCACCACCACGAGCTGGTCGGGGCCAAGCTGACGGCCAAGCGGCTGCGGGCGCTGCGCTACGACAAGGAGACGGTCACGTCGGTCGCTCGCCTGGTCGAGCTTCACCTGCGCTTCCACGGCTACGGCACGGGCGAGTGGACCGACTCGGCGGTGCGGCGCTACGTCACCGACGCCGGGCCGCTGCTCGCGCGGTTGCACCTGCTCACCCGCTCCGACTCCACCACGCGCAACCAGCGCAAGGCCGCACGGCTGTCGAGGGCGTACGACGACCTCGAGGTGCGCATCGAGCGCATCCAGGAGCAGGAGGAGCTGGCTGCGGTGCGCCCGGAGCTCGACGGGCACGAGATCGGCGAGCTGCTCGGCGTGCCCCCCGGGCGAGTCGTCGGCGAGGCCTATCGCTTCCTGCTCGCCCTGCGCCTCGACGAGGGGGTGCTGGGCCAGGAGGTCGCGGCGCAGCGGCTGCGGGCGTGGTTCGCCGAGCGCGGCGACTGACCGGTCCCGGGTGGCCGGCCTTGCCGTCGTGGCCCGTCGGGGAGGATGCTCGTGGCGTCACCCGTCTCGGCGCAGACGTATCAGGACGGGCCCGTGGCGCTCTTCGGGGAATGAGCACCTCCGTCGTCCGACGGCCCCCGTCGGCACCGCACCCCGCGCACCACCTGCTCGTCCCGTCGTCCTCAGGAGCCCCCGTGCCGACCGACCTGCCGACCGACTCACCCTCGCTCACTGCGCTCGTCGAGGCCGCTGCTGCTGGTGACCAGCAGGCGTGGGACGCGCTCGTCGAGCGCTTCTCCCGGCTGTTGTGGAGCGTGGGCCGCTCCTTCCGCCTGGCGGAGGACGACGCCGCGGACGTCGTGCAGACGACGTGGCTGAAGCTGCTCGAGAACCTCGGCCGCATCCAGGAGCCGGAGGCCCTGCCCGGGTGGCTCGCGACCACGGCCCGGCGGGAGGCGCTGCGGGTGGTGCAGCGTCGCGGGCACGACGTGCTCGTGCGCGACGAAGACCTGGGGGTCGGGCTGGTCGACCACCAGGCGAGCGAGCTCGACCTCGCCCTGCTCGCGTCCGAGCGCGACGCAGCCCTGTGGTCCGGCTTCACCCAGCTCTCCGAGCGCTGCCAGCAGCTGCTGCGGGTGCTGATGGCCTGCGACCGCCCGGCCTACGTCGAGGTCGCCGACTCGCTGAGCATGCCCATCGGCTCCATCGGTCCGACCCGGATGCGCTGTCTCGGCCGGCTGGAGAAGATCCTCGCCACCTCCAGCTATGCCTTCGGGCCTCAGCCGGGCGGGGTGGCGTGATGGTGTCCGGCCGATCCTTCGGAGTGCACGACGCCGACGCCGCCCTGCTGGGTCAGCTCGGCACCATCGTCGACGTCGTCGACCCGGTGCCTGCCGACGTCATCGCGGCGGCGAAGGCGCTCTTCGCCCTACGCGACGTCGACGCCGAGCTCATGCAGGTCGTCGACACCGATGGTCTGCAGAGCGCGGTGCGTGGCCCGTCGGCGCGCAGGATGCACTTCTTCGAGCTCGGTGACGTTGCCGTCGACGTCGAGCTGACGATCGGTGACCCCTTCGCCGAGGTGCTCGGTGCGGTGGTGCTCACCTCGGGCGAGCCGGTGCCGCCGGGGTGGTCGATGGTGCTGGAGACGACGTCGGCGTCATACAGCACGCCCGTCGAGCCCGACGGCCGCTTCACCCTCGCCCGCGTGCCCCTCGGCCTCGTCCGCTTCCGCATGGAGCGCGGTTCGGACGCCCCGCTCACCACCCCCTGGGTGGACGCCCGCTGACCCCCAGCACCTGCGCTACTACGCCCCGAACGCCGTGAAGGCGGCGGCTGTCGCGCGCACCACCGGGCTCGCGTCCTCGTCGTTGCGGGCGCTCCGCAGCCCTTCGGCGAGGGTGCCGCCGGCCGCTGCACCGGTGTGCACATGGGCCATCACCCGGACGGTGGCCCGGTCATTGACCGCGGCCACGCTCGCCAAGACCGAGCGGGTGCCCATGCCCAGCAGGGCGCTGACCAGTCCCAACGCCTCGTCCGACGTCACCGCGAGCATGCCGGCGCTCTCGCAGGCCGACAGCACCACGGCCCCCGGAGGCCGCACCAGCCGCTGCAGGTCGTGCACCATCAGCGGTCCGTCGGCGAGGTCGATGGCCGAGAAGAGCGGTGCGTCGGTGCGCAGGTGCCCGTGGGCCGCGATGTGCCCGAGGCGGGCGCCGTCG
>JALYVC010000209.1 GCA_030853445.1 Actinomycetota bacterium
ACCATCCCGTTGGCGTCTTGCAGTTTGGTGTCGTGATGGGCCTCCGCCCAGTCGTGTCCGAGAAACAGCACCCTCTTCAGTCCTTCCCAATCCACGGTCAACGGGCGCGAGCAGCGTGTGAGAAGACCCGGGCGACCTAATGGCTCAACTGGTCTTCAGTTTTGGACACGGCTTGAGATCCCACATCCCTCTAAGCGGAGGGTGCCGATGCGGCTTCGAACATGGTGGCGGCAACACCGACTGACTTGACAGGGAAGACGTGGGCCAGGGCGACGCGATGGTGGTACGCAGCGCCGAGGGAGCGGTGGTCGTGGTCGACGCCGGTCCCGACCCGCGGCTCGTCGACGGGTGCCTGGCCCGGCTGGGGGTCGGCATGGTCGACGCGGTCGTCCTCACCCACGACCACGCCGACCACGTCGACGGGCTGCCCGGTGTCCTCGACGGCCGAACGGTCGGGCGCGTCCTCACCACGCCGCTCGACGCCCCGCCGGTGCAGGCGGCCGACGTCGTGCGCGAGGCCGCCGCGCGGCAGGTGCCCGTCGACCACCTGTATGCCGGTGACCAGCTCTCGTGGCCCGGCATCAGGGCGCGGGTCTGGTGGCCGGCCCGCATCATCCACGCGGGTTCCGAGCCCAACAACGCCTCCCTCGTGCTCAGCGTGGAGGTCGACGGCGTGCGCCTCCTGCTGCTCGGTGACGTGGAGCGCGAGGCGGCGGCCGAGGTGCTGCGAGGGATGCGGGCCGACCCGGCCGTGCTCTCCACCGGGTTCGATGTGCTCAAGGTGGCCCACCACGGCTCCTCCAACCGTGACGACGAGTTGTATGCCGCGGTCACGGCCCCCCTCGCGGTCATCAGCGTCGGGGAGGGAAACGACTACGGGCACCCGGCCCCGAGCACCGTCGCCCTGCTGGAGCGCGACGGCTTCCGGGTGCTGCGCACCGACCACGATGGTGACATCGCGGTGGTGGGGGAGCGCGGTCGGGTGGGGGCCGCGACCGCTCGCGGTGGATAGCTCTCCGCCGGCCCGCCGTCTCGCTTCGCCTCCGGCCGGTCCCGCGAGCCCCGCCGGCCTCGCCGCCGCGTCAGGCTGGGTCGAGAACCCTGCCCCGTGGGGCGGAGGAAAGCGCTCCCGCATAGGCGGCGGCGCTCTCGGCGAGGGCGTCGAGGGTGGCGCGCACGGCTGGGACGCGTCGGAGGTCCTCGGTGGTCACCACGGTGATCGTGCGACGGGAGGCGGGCTTGAGCGAGAGCGTGGCCACCTCGGAGTTCTTGGCGGCGGCCAGGATGAGGTCGGGCACCAGGGCGACACCGAGACCGGCACCGACCAGACCGAGCACGGCCACGTAGTCCTCGGTCTCGAACGACACGGTCGGCGTGAAGCCCGAGGTGTGCGACAGCGCGAGCAGGTGTCCCCGGCAGCGAGGGCACCCGGCGATCCACGACTCCGAGGCGAAGTCGGCGAGGTCGACCTCACCGGCCCCGGCCAGCGGGTGGTCGCGCGGCACCGCGAGGCGCACCTCGTCCTCGAGCAGAGGGGTGCTGACGAACTGGTCGAGGTCATCGGGGCGGGCGGGGTCGTCACCCTCGTAGGCGAAGGCGACGGCCAGGTCGCACTCGCCGGCGCGCAGCGCCGCGAGCGACTCGGGGGGCTCACCCTCACTGAAGGTGACGGTGATGTCGGGGAAGCGCTGCTTGACCAGCGACAGCGCACGGGGGACGAGCGTGGCCGACGACGACGGGAAGGCCATGAGCCGCACCCGGCCCGACCGCAGGCCGGCGATGGCCGCGACCTCCTCCTCGGCGGCATCGAGGGCCGCGAGCACCCCGACGGCATGGCGGGCGAGCACCTGGCCTGCTTCGGTGAGCCGCACGTTGCGCCCGATCCGCTCGACCAGCACCGTGCCCAGTCGCTGCTCCAGCCGGCGCACCATCTGCGAGATGGCCGGCTGGGAGTAACCCAGGCTGACGGCGGCTCCGGTGAAGCTGCCCTCGTCGGAGATGGCGCGCATGACCCGAAGTGCAGCAGCATCCAGCATGCTCCCAGTCTATAACGCCGAGTTATCGACCAGGGGCATACGTGTGGCTGGGTGTTCGCCTGGCGGGAGTGCGTTCCCGACGGCCTCCGCCTCATCGCATACTCGAGGGGTGAGCACGCCATCGCGCCCCTCGTGGGTGCTGCGCCCGGCGGTGGGGGGTGCGGTCGAGGGCCCAGAGTCGTTCGACCAGCTGGTCGCCCTCGTCGCCGCAGGCGAGGTGGCTGTGCTCACCGGCGCCGGCCTGTCGACCGAGTCCGGCATCCCCGACTACCGCGGGCCCGACGGCACCCGGCGGGTGCTGCCGATGCAGTACGGCGAGTTCGTCGGCTCGACCGCGGCTCGGCAGCGCTACTGGGCCCGCAGCTTCGTCGGGTGGCAGCCCTTCGCCCGGGCTTCGCCCAACGTCGGCCACCACGAGGTGGCCCGTCTGCTGGCCCGAGGCGCGGTGACCGGGCTCGTGACGCAGAACGTCGACGGGCTCCACCAGGAGGCAGGCGCGCGCGACGTGCTCGAGCTGCACGGCAGCCTCGACCAGGTCGTCTGCCTGACCTGTGGCGACCGCACCAGCCGTGCGAGCCTGCACGAGCGCATGGCCGAGGCGAACCCCGGGTTCGCCGAGCGCGTGCTGAGTGCGGTCGGCGATGCCTCCGCGGTGACCAGCCAGATCCGGCCCGACGGCGACATCGTCCTGGCCGACGACGCCGTCACGACGTTCCACCTGCAGGCCTGCCTCGTGTGCGGGCACGACACCCTGAAGCCTGATGTGGTGTTCTTCGGCGAGTCGGTGCCGAAGGAGGTCGTCGAGCGGGCCTTCGACTTCGTCGACTCGGCGCGGTCGCTGGTGGTGCTCGGCTCCTCGCTCGCCGTGATGAGCGGCTACCGCTTCGTGCGGCGGGCCCACCGCGACGGAAAGCCGGTCGCCATCGTGACCACCGGACCCAGCCGCGGTGACGGTGAGGCGACGATCCGCCTGCACACCCCCCTCGGCGCCACCCTCACCAGGCTGACCGTGGCGTTGGGCTGAGCGCCCGTCCGCCGGACCGACCGGTGTCCGGGCTCAGATCCGCCGCAGGACGGCGGTGACCTTGCCGAGGATCGTGGCGTGGTCGCCGTCGATCGGGCAGTAGTCGGGGTTGTGTGGCATCAGCCAGACGTGGCCGTCGGTGCGCTTGAAGGTCTTGACCGTCGCCTCGTTGTCGAGCATCGCCGCGACGATGTCGCCGTTGTCGGCCGTGGGCTGTTGGCGCACGACGACCCAGTCGCCGTCGCAGATGGCGGCCTCGATCATCGAGTCACCGACGACCTTGAGCAGGAAGAGTGACCCCTCACCGACGATCTGCTTGGGTAGGGGGAAGACGTCCTCGACGACCTCCTCGGCCAGGATCGGCCCACCCGCGGCGATACGGCCCACCACCGGCACGTAGGCCGCCTCGGGACGGGCGTCGCCGGAACCGGTCTCGAGATCGACCTGGGACCCGCCGGGGACCTCCACCAGCGCGGGGCCCGGGGAGAGGTGCCCGGCAGCGCCGTCGCCGGAGCGGTAGCCGCGCTCGTCAGCGGTCGCGTCGGGCGAGACGACCTCGATGGCCCGGGGGCGGTTGGGGTCACGCCGCAGATAGCCCTTGCGCTCGAGCGTCGACAGCTGGTGGGCCACGCTGCTGGGGCTCGTCAGCCCCACCGCCTCGCCGATCTCACGCAGGCTCGGGGGATAGCCCCGCCGGTCGACGCAGTTGCGGATGACCTCGAGCACACGGCGCTGCCGCACGGTGAGACCGTCGCCCTGCCCGCGCTCGGGCATGTCGTGCACCTTCGCCATCTCAGCTCCTCGTTCGTTGCGGGTCCCGCTCGCATCGGTGCAGGTCAGCGGGCCTGTCAGACCCTGCTGATGCACTGATGGGCATGAGCAGACCCTACGACCTTCGAACAGAGTTGCCAAACACCTGTTCGAGGCGTGTCTCGACTTTCTCGAACATGCGTGCTACAAATCTTCCAGGCTCTTGTTCGCACACGCGTTCGAGTGCCACCGTCATCGTCTCCGAGGAGCCCACCATGAGCGCAGCAGCAGTCTGGGACACCGTCCCCGCCGTCAGCGGCAGCGGTCGGGGGGTCCGACGTCTCGACGGTCGGGCCGATTTGCGACTCGTGCCGACGCGCTTGACCTCGTCGCCCGCACGGCCGCCGCTGCACCTGACCCGGTTCGGCCGGCTGCTTCGGACGCTCGGCGTTCTCGCCGTGGTCCTCATGATCGCCGGGTCCGTGGTCGGCGCCGGGTCGGCGTCGGCGACGATCGACCACACGGTCACCGTCCCGGCCGGTCAGACGCTCTCGGCGATCGCGTCCCAGGAGCTGCCGCAGCTCTCCGTCGCCGAGGGGGTCGCGCAGATCCAGATGGCCAACGACCTGAGCTCCTCCCAGGTTCACGCCGGGCAGCGGCTCGCCATCCCGTCCCTGCGCTGACGCCAAGGAGACCCGGCCGTCCAGCCGCTACGACTTCCCGGATCGGGGTCCGGGAGCAGACGGCACCAAGCCTCGACCCCTTGGTTGCCGACCCTGTGAAAAGGGGACAGCGCCACTCGCATTCGCCGCGGGTGGCGCTGCCTCGCCTTCTAGGCGCCCCAGGAGGCCTGGGTTCCGCCGACGCGGGCGGCGGCGACCTGCTCCTGGTAGCCCGACTCGACCAGGGCGCGTACGGGGTCGCGCGGCAGCCCGCGGTTCTCGCGCCGGTCGGCCAGGACCTCGCGCACGTCGGTGCGGTAGGCGTCCATGAGGACGTCGTTGGCCCCGAGCACGTCGCCTGACGCCTGCGCGGCCTCCAGTGCCTGCTCGTCGACGAGGAGGCACTTGGCCAGGGCCTCCTCCACGTTGAGCACCGAGCGCACCTGCCCACGCACCTTGGGTTCGATGTTGTGACACTGGTCGAGCATGAAGTTGACGCCCGAGGCCGGCCGGTGCGCGTCCTGCTCGACGATCTCGTGCAGGATCCGGAAGAGCTGGAAGGGGTCGGCGGCGCCCACCATGAGGTCGTCGTCGGCGTAGAAGCGCGAGTTGAAGTCGAAGGCCCCGAGCCGGCCGGCGCGCAGGAGCATGGTGACGATGAACTCGATGTTGGTGCTCGGGGCGTGGTGGCCGGTGTCGAGCACCACGCTGGCCTGGTCACCGAGGGCCAGGCAGTGGCTGAGGGAGGTGCCCCAGTCGGGGATGTCCATCGAGTAGAACGCCGGCTCGAAGAGCTTGTACTCGATCAGGAGCCGCATGTGCGGGTCGAGCAGGGCGTAGACCTGCTGCAGGGAGTCGGCCAGCCGGTCCTGCCGGGCACGCATCGAGTCCTGGCCCGGGTAGTTCGTGCCGTCGGGCAGCCACAGCTTGAGGTCGCGCGAGCCGGTGGCGCGCATGACGTCGACGCACTGGGCGTGGTGGGCTATCGCCTTGTCGCGTACCCGCTTCTCGGCGTGGGCCAAGGACCCGAGACGGTAGTCGCCGTCCTGGAAGAGGTTGGAGTTGACCGCCCCCAGCGTCACGCCCTCGTCGGCGGCGTGCCGGGCCAGGCCCTCGAAACCGCCGCGGTCGTCGTCCACGAGGTCCCACGGGATGTGCAGCGATACCCGCGGGGCCAGGCCCGTCAGCCGGTGCACCTGCGCGGCATCCGACACCTTCTCGAAGGGGTCGCGAGGCACTCCGGGGGTGGAGAAGACCCTGAAGCGGGTGCCGGCGTTGCCGAACGCCCACGACGGCAGCTCGATCGAGAAGTCGTCGAGCTCGTCGAGGCTCGACCGGGCACTGGCGTCGGCGGTGCTCACCCTCAGACCCCGAACCCGGTGCGGATGAAGGCCCGGGCGTCCTTGGCCAGAGCCATCGAGTCGTCCCACGTGTCGCGCCAGATCGCGAGGTTGGACGACAAGGTGGGGTGGACCACCTTCGAGGAGAACGACTCGAAGGTGAGCACGCCGTCGTAGCCCACGTCGCGCAGCGCACCGAAGAACTCCTCGAAGGGCACCGATCCGGTGCCGAGGGCCCCACGGTGCGACTCGCCGAGGTGCACGTAGCCGAGCTTGCCGGCGGCGGCGGCGGCCTCGACCGCCGCAGTGAACGACACCTCCTCGATGTTCATGTGGTAGACGTCGAGGTGGGCGACGACGTTGGGGCGGTCGACGTCGGCGATGAAGGCCAGGGTCTGCTCGGTGGTGTTGAGCACGTTGGTCTCGTAGCGGTTGCAGAACTCCAGCCCGAGGGTGATGCCCGACGCTGCCGCCCGGTCGGCGAGGTAGGCGATCGACTCGACGGAGTTGGCCCGTCCCCGCTCGGTGACGGGCGCGGCATACCGGCCGAGCCGGGAGAAGATCACCCCACCGAGGTACGGCGAGCCGGTGTCGCGCACGAGCGAGATCACGTCGCTCAGGAAGGCCCGCCCCCGGGCGACGACCTCGGGGTCGTCGCTCGAGATGTCGGTCTCCTCGCTCAGGCCGAGAGAGAAGGCCGAGCCGAGACCGTTGTCCTGCAACAGCTTTGCCGTCATGTCGGCGTCGAAGGTCTCGTCGGGCATGGTGAGCTCGATGAGGTCGTAGCCGGCCTCGCGGGTCGACTCGATGGCGAAGCGCGCCTGCTCGGGGCTCCACCCCCCGACCCATACGAGTGCGTGCACACCGATCTGGTTGGTCATGTCAGCTCTCCTTCGTCGTCGTGCTGGTCGTCCTACTGGTCGGCGTGGTCGCCGTGGTCGCGGTGGCGGTGGCGGTGGCGGTGGTCATCGCATGAACGCCTGGGGGACACCCGAGTCGACGGGCACGATGAGCCCGGTGGTGACCGGTAGCTGCCCCCCGGTCAGCGCCACGACGGCCTGGGCGCAGTGCTCGGGCAGCACCTCCTCCTTGAGGACGGTGCGCTGGGCGTAGTACTTGCCCAGGTCCTCCTCGGCGACGCCGTAGGTCTTGGCCCGCGAGGCCCCCCAGCCGCCGGAGAAGATGCCGGAGCCCCGGACGACCCCGTCGGGGTTGATGCCGTTGACGCGCACACCGATCTCGCCGAGCTCGGCGGCGAGCAGGCGCACCATGTGGGCCTGCGCGGCCTTGGCCGAGCTGTAGGCGATGTTGTTGGGGCCGGCGAAGACCGCGTTCTTGCTGGCGACCACGACGATGTCGCCGCCGAGCCCCTGGGCCCGAAGCACCGGCTCGACGGCCTTGGCGACGGCGAAGGAGCCGCGCGGCATGATCTGGTACTGCAGGTCCCAGTCGCCGAAGGTGGTGTCGGCCAGGGACCCGGCCCGGGTGATACCGGCGTTGTTGACGACGAGGTCGATGCCTCCGAACGCGATGGTCGCCTCGACCATCGCGGCCGCGACGGCCGCCTCGTCGGAGACGTCCATGGCGACCCCGGCGGCCTTGTCCGGTCCGCCGAGGTCGGCCGCGACCTGCGCGGCACCTTCGGCGGAGAGGTCGGCCACGACCACGGTGGCCCCCTCGGCGACCAGGGCGCGCGAGATGGCGAGACCGATGCCTGATGCCCCCCCGGTGACGAGGGCGACCCGCCCGGCATGGGCCTTCGGCTTGGGTCGGCGCCGGAGCTTGAGCTCCTCGAGGATCCAGTACTCCACCGCGAACTTGTCGGCCTCGTCGACCGGGGCATAGGTCGAGACTCCCTCGGCACCGCGCATGACGTTGATGGCGTTGACGTAGAACTCGCCGGCGACGCGGGCCGTCTGCTTGTCCGCCCCGAACGAGAACATGCCGACACCGGGCACGAGCACGATGGCCGGTGAAGCCCCGCGCATCGCCGGGGAGTCGGGGACGGCGTGCCGCTGGTAGTAGGCGGCATACTCCTCGCGGTACTCCCGCTCGAGCTCGGCGAGGCGGGCTACGACCTGCTCCAGGGGCGCGTCCGGGGCGGTGTCGAGCAGCAGCGGCCGCACCTTGGTGCGCAGGAAGTGGTCGGGGCAGCTCGTGCCCAGGTGGACCAGCTCGTGGGTCTTGTCGCGAGACAAGAAGTCGAGCACCGCCTCGCTGTCGGTGAAGTGACCGACGGCGCGGCTGTCGCGCGACGCGACGCCGCGCAGGTGCGGGAAGAGCGCGGCCGCCCTCTCGCGGCGAGCAGGCTCCGGTAGGGGGGCGCGGGAGTCGTCGTACGCGCCGAAGGGCTCGGGCACCGAACGCTCCTCCAGGTAGCCGGCGGCCTGGCCGATGATCTGCAGGCTGCGCTCCTCGACCTCGTCGCTGGTGGACCCCCAGGCCGTCAGGCCGTGCCCGCCGAGCACGGCGCCGATGACGCCGTCACGAGACGACAGCTCTCGCATCGTCTTGCCGAGCTCCCAGCCGGGCCGCTGCCACGGCACCCAGGCCACGGTCCCGCCCCAGATCTCCTCGACCACCTTCTCGCCGTCGGCCGCGCAGGCCAGCGCGATCACGGCGTCGGGGTGCAGGTGGTCGACATGGTCGAACTCGACGAGCCCGTGCATCGGGGTGTCGATGGACGGAGCGGCACCGTCGGCTCCGAAGCCGCAGTAGGAGAAGAGCCCCACCATCTCGTCCTCGTGCTCGATGCCGCGGTAGACCGCGTCGAGGGCCGTGAGCCGGCGGCGTTCGAGAACGGCCAGGCCGCCGGCCGTCAGGGTGCCGAGGTCGCCGCCGGAACCCTTGACGTAGAGCAGCTCGACCGGCTCACCACTGGCGGGGTTCGTCACCGTGACCTTCGCCGAGGTGTTGCCCCCGCCGTAGTTGGTGACCGCCGGGTCGGACCCGAGGCGGTTGCTGCGTCCGAGCAGCTGCCGCACGCCCTCGGGCAGCTCGGGTGCGCTCAGGTCAGTCATGGTGGGGGATCCCTTCGGAGGGCGCCGCGTCGGCGCGAGGTGGTGGCCCGGGTTGGGGTCGGGGGAGATGGGGGTGGGTGGGAGCAGGGGTGGGCTCGGTGCCGGTCGCCGTGGCGACCAGCCGCAGGAAGGTGGCGTACGACGCCTCCAGCGGCGCGATCTCCGCATCGGTGGTGGCGACCGGGCTGGTGGGGGCCACGAGGTGGTCGACCGCCTGCCCGAACGGCTCGGCGGTGAGACCGACCACGGCGAGCACCGCCGCGCCGACGGCGCTGTCGCCCCGGCCGGCCAGGGAGACATCACGACCGGCGAGCACGCTGGCGCGGATCGAGCTCCATACCGCGCTCCGGCTGCCACCACCGGCGAGCACGTGACGACGGCTGGGGGCACCGACGGCGGCCAGGGTCTCGAGCCCGAGGCGCTCGACGAAGGCGACCCCCTCGAGGATCGCGCGGTGCGCCTCGACGTCGTCGGCCGGCCGCCCG
>JALYVC010000214.1 GCA_030853445.1 Actinomycetota bacterium
AACGGTCGCCGGATCGCTGACGACGTCGTCACCATCGAGCTGCGGGCGATCGCCGGTCTCACCATTCCGCTCGTCGACCCGTCGTTCACTCCCGACGGGGCCACCTCGGCGATCAAGGACGGCACGAGCAACACCAACCTCCCCACGCTGAACGTGTTCCCGTACCTCGGGCACCCGGCCAGCGGCTCGGAGTCGCTCCCCGGCACACCCAAGCCCTGACCACGACCGGGTGGGGCGGCCGCGCGATGACGCGGCCGTCCCGCCCCGCCCTCAGGCCAGGCAGGTCAAGTCCTTCCGGAAAGAGCTCGCGCCTGTGGGCCTGCGTCTGCTTCACCTCCGGATCGGGACGTGGATGAGCACGTCCTCGGTGGTGTGGTGGCTACGTCCGCGGGCGTACAGTCAAAGGCTCCGATGGTGACGACGAGGCATCGATGTCCCTAGATGTTGGTCAAGGGTCCTACCCCAGTCCGCGGCGTGCACCGTGGCCGGGCTTCGCACTGGCTGCGGACGCAGCAGTGCAGCATCTGAGTGCCCGCTTCGGGCTGGATCTGTGGATGGTCACCCACGTCGTGGACGACCAGCAGATCATGGTAGCCTCGGCCGGTCATTGGGCGGAGCTGGCCAGACCGGGCACCGCGTTCTGCTGGGCCGACTCGTTCTGCCTGTCCATGATCGAACGGCGGGGGCCGATGCTGGCCCCGGATGTCTTGACGGTCCCGGCCTATGCGGCGACGGCGACCGGGGTGCTGGCTCGGGTGCGGGCCTATGTGGGGGTCCCCCTCGAGGGAGACTCCGGCGTCTTCTTCGGCACGCTGTGCGCCATCGCGGGAACCCCACAGCCAGATGCCCCCGACGACCTGTTGAGCGTGGTGGAGCTGGTGGGCCAGATGCTCAGCACGATCCTGGCCCACGAGCAGGTGGCCCTGGCGCGCTCCCAGGAAGCGGCCACTGCCTACGCGTTGGCTGAGCGCGACCATCACACCGGACTGCTGAACCGCCGCGGGTGGCAGGCCGCCGTGCGGCGAGAGGACCAGCGCCTGGAGCGGTACGGCTCACACGCCGGGGTCCTGGCCGCCACGATCGAGCGGCTGGGGCACCTGGACGACACCGAGGACGACCTGGAGGGTGACGACCTTCGCGAGCGGGTCGCCGAGGTGCTGGCCGCGACCAGCCGCCCCGGCGATGTGCAGGCGCAGCTCACGGCCGACGAGTTCGTGGTCCTCGCGATCGAGTGCGACGCACGCTGTCTGAAGGCCCTGGAGGTCAAGCTGCGCATCGACCTGCGCACGGCTGGGGTGCCGGTCTCGACCGGCACTGCTACCCGCCGGGTGGGCGAGCACCTCACCGACACCAGTGACCGCGCCCGGGCCGCGATGGCGACCGAGAGACGGCGTCGGCAAGCCCGACGACCCTGAGGCTCAGCTCAGTCGGTCAACCGACCTGGCGCTCCACGCCGCCCATCTCCAGCAGCTCCCGCAGCACCCGCTCGAACGACCCGACGACGATCGACAGGTGACCCTGCTCCGGCATGAGGTGCACCCGCACACCCTGCGGCAGCAGCTGGCGCAGCGCACCCCCGTGCGCGAAGGGCACCATCTTGTCCTCCCCGCCCTGCCACAGGCTGAGGGGCACCTCGATCGCGCCGAGCGCGAAGCCCCAGGGCCTCACGAAGGCCAGGTCGTCGTCGACCCACCCGTCGACCGGACCGTCGAGTGCGGCCGTCGTCGACGTCACCAGCTGATGCCCGATGTCACCGGTCAGGCTGGCCTTGTCGACCTCGGGCAGCAGTGAGTCCCACGCCTGCAGGAAGGCGTCGGCGTCGCCACCGGTGAGCGCCGGCAGCAACCCCTCCAGGAAGGCTCGCAGCTGCCCCTCGCCCTCGAGCGCCGCGCCGAACTCGGCCACGTTGTCCTCACCCATCCCGGCGAGGAAGTCGAGCCCGACGGCACCCGCCCCGTCGTACGGCGCGACGCCACACACCGACGAGGCGGCCGCCACCCGGTCGGGCAGCAGGGCCGCGCAGGCGAGGGCGTGCGGTCCGCCGCCCGAGGTCCCGGCCGTCACGCACCGGTCGATCCCCAGGTGGTCGAGCGCGGCCGCCGTGTCGGCCGCGACGTCGGCGACGGTCCGCCCCGGCTGACGGCTGCTGGTGCGGTAACCGGGGCGGGCAAGCGTCACGAGCCGCACCCCGACGTCGCGCGCGGTCTCGACCAGCCACGTCATCGGCATGAAGGCCTGCGGGGTGCCGTGGTGCAGCACCACAGCCGGCAGCGCCTCGTCGCCTGTCGTGGCGACCTCGAGGCGTCGACCGTCGGTCAGCTGGAGGTGGGTGGTCTGCCAGGGTGACGTCGACGTCGTGGGTGAGCTCACCGCTCGACGCTAGAGCGGGGCTCGGGCGCCCGCCACCCTCGTCAACCGCCGATGGTCGGGATGAAGAACCGCAGCGTGGCCCCCTGCGTGCCGGACCGCTCGAGACGGCACCACCCGCCGGTCGCGGAGGCGCGGTCACGCATCGTCTCGAGGCCACGGTGCCCCGGGCGCTGCGGCATGTCCTCGAGGTCGAGCCCGGCGGGCAGGCCGTCACCGTCGTCGGTGACCGCCACCTCGAGCCCCCCGCCGACGCAGCGGACGTCAATGTCGACGTGCGACGCGTGGGCGTGCTTGCGGGTGTTGATCAGCGCCTCCTTGACGATTCGCAAGGCCTGACCGCGCTCGGTGTCGGGCACGTCGACGTCTCCGACGCAGCGCAGCGCCCAGGTGGTCGGCTCGCCCTCGAAGACGTACTGGGCGGTGGTGTCGAGGGCGTCGACGAAGGACCGCGCCAGCAGCGGTGGCTCCAGCTCGAAGAGCAGGTGGCGCAGGCTCTCGCTGGCCACCCCCACCGTGTCGCTGATGGTCTGCACCATCGCGACCACGTCGGCCAGCTCGGGAGAGCTGCCCACCCGTCGTTTGAGCAGCCCCAGACGCAGGTTGACGGCCGCGAGCACCTGCACGGAGTCGTCGTGCAGGTCGCCGGCGATCCGTCCCCGCTCCTTCTCCTCCGCGGTGACGAGCCGCAGCAGGAGGCCCCGGCGGGCGGCCTCCTCGGCCACGAGGGCCCGGGCCCCCTCGAACCCTTCGAGGGCGAACGAGACGTTGTCGGTCACCTGGGCGAGGAGGTCACCCACCCCGTCGTCGAAGGCGGTGGGTCGGTCGGCGTAGAGCGTCAGGGTGGCGACCACCCGGCCCGCGGTCCGCAGCGGGAAGGAGGCGCAGGCCGCGACGCCGTACTTTCGTGCGGTCTTGTGCCACACGGTCGTGGCCGGGTCGTTGAGGAAGTCGGTGCTGATCCACGTGCGTCCCGCGCGCAGCGACATCCCGACCGGCCCGTGGCTGTGGGGGTCCTCGGGGTCGGTTGTGATGTTCAGCTGCCCGATGTAGACGTCGAGGGCGCCTGCCTGGGCCACGGCCTGCACCGTGCCGTCGGCGGACGGGACGCCCACCCAGGCCCCGAGGTAGCCCCCCTGCTCGACGGCGATGCGGCACGTGTCCTTGAAGAGTCCGTCGGCGTCAGTGGCACGGATGACGGCCTGGTTGAGCTGCGCGAGGGTGAGGTAGGAGCGGCTGAGCTCGGTCACCATCCGCTCCGTCCGAATCCGGTCTGACACGTCCGCCACGGAGACGACCGCCCAGCGACGGCCGTCGCCGAGGTCGGT
>JALYVC010000221.1 GCA_030853445.1 Actinomycetota bacterium
CGGGCGGCCAGCGCCAGGACCACCTCGGGAGCCCATTCGTGCAGGATCCACGGATAGCTGCTGAACGGCGTCCCGGTCGCCGCCGAGGTGAAGTTGCCACTGCCCAGGAGCTGCTCGCCGGCCCGGATGTGCCAGAAGGTGTCGGGGTCGGAGATCCCCCTCCTGGTCTGCGTCGCCAGCACCAGGGGGACAGCCGCCACCATGACCCAGGAGGCCCAGCGGGTCGTCCGGTCGCCTGCCACGGGGTCGGTCATGGACCCAGACGATAGCGAGGGGGCTGGGCCCGGCGAGGACCCACCGCACCCGACCGCCCTGCTCGCCACCCACTAGCCTGCTGCCATGTCGACCGAAGGCGGGACCAAGGCCATCTACGCCGCCCTGGGGGCGAACCTCGGCATCGCCGTCACGAAGTTCGTGGCGTTCGCGCTCACCGGAAGCAGCTCGATGCTCGCCGAGGGAATCCACTCGGTGGCCGACTCCGGCAACCAGCTGCTGCTGCTGCTGGGGGGCCGGCGGGCCCGGCGTCAGGCCACCCCGGAGCACCCCTTCGGCTACGGCCGCGAGCGCTACTTCTGGGCCTTCGTCGTGTCCATCGTGCTCTTCAGCGTGGGCGGGCTCTTCGCCCTCTACGAGGCCTGGCACAAGTTCCAGCACCCCGAGGGCATCGAGAGCTGGGTCTGGGTGCCGCTGCTGGTCCTCGTCGTGAGCATCGGGCTCGAGGGCAACTCCTTCCGCACGGCCATCAGGGAGTCCAACCCCCTGCGCGGAGGACGCAGCTGGCCGCAGTTCGTGCGCAGCGCGAAGGCGCCGGAGCTGCCCGTGATCCTCCTCGAGGATGCCGCCGCCCTGGTGGGCCTCGTCCTCGCCCTGCTCGGCGTGGTGATGACCCTCCTCACCGGCAACGGCCGGTGGGACGCGGCAGGCACCGGGCTCATCGGCCTGCTCCTGGTCACGGTCGCGGTCGTGCTGGCCGTCGAGATGAAGTCGCTGCTGCTCGGCGAGGCCGCGTCGGTCGACCACGTGCGGGCCATCGAGGCGGCCGTCGTCGCCACCGAAGGGGTCGACCGCCTCATCCACCTGCGCACCCTTCACGTCGGCCCCGAGGAGCTCATCGTCGCGGCCAAGGTCGCGGTGACCGCGTCCGACACGGCCGAGCTCGTCGCCTCGACGATCAACCGCGCCGAGCTGCGGGCGCGACAGGCGGTGCCCGACCTCACCCTGCTGATGTACCTCGAGCCCGACATCGACCACGGCCGCGACGGCGACCGCCCCACGTGGGACCCCGACGCCCCGTCGGCGTGACCGCGACCCGGGCGTGGTGAGACGTTCCGCCCACCGGCGGTTAGACTAGGCATCTGCCGGCGTGGGTGATACCCCGCGAGTACGCAGTGCCCAGATGGGCTACGCCGGGTCAGCACACCTCACTCAATCGAAACGGAAGTGGTTTTTCCATGCCCTTTGACTTCAAGGTTGCCGACCTGAGCCTCGCCGAGGCCGGCCGACACCAGCTCCGACTCGCCGAGCACGAGATGCCCGGCCTCATGGCCCTGCGCGAGGAGTACGGCGCCGCGCAGCCGCTGAAGGGCGCCAGGATCGCAGGCTCCCTGCACATGACCGTCCAGACGGCCGTCCTCATCGAGACGCTGACCGCGCTCGGTGCCGACGTGCGCTGGGCCTCCTGCAACATCTACTCCACGCAGGACGAGGCTGCCGCGGCCGCTGTCGTCGGCCCGCACGGCACCGTGGAGGACCCCCAGGGCGTGCCGGTCTTCGCCTGGAAGGGCGAGACCCTGCCCGAGTACTGGTGGTGCACCGACCAGATCCTCGGATGGCCCGGCGGTGGGGGTCCGAACATGATCCTCGACGACGGTGGCGACGCCACGATGCTGGTCCACAAGGGCCGCGAGTGGGAGATCGCCGGCCTCGTGCCCGCGACCACCGAGGAGGACTCCGAGGAGTTCAGCGTCTTCAAGGAGCTCGTGCGCTCCACGATGGCCACCGACGCCACCCGGTGGACCACCGTCGCCGAGGGCATCAAGGGCGTCACCGAGGAGACCACGACCGGTGTCCACCGGCTCTACCAGCTCGCCGAGACCGGTGACCTGCTCTTCCCGGCCATCAACGTCAACGACTCGGTGACCAAGAGCAAGTTCGACAACACCTACGGCTGCCGCCACTCGCTCATCGACGGGCTCAACCGCGCCACCGACGTGCTCATCGGCGGCAAGGTGGCCGTGGTCTGCGGCTACGGCGACGTGGGCAAGGGCTCGGCCGAGTCGCTGCGCGGGCAGGGCGCACGGGTGATCGTCACCGAGATCGACCCGATCTGTGCGCTGCAGGCGGCCATGGAGGGCTTCCAGGTCGCCCGTCTCGACGACGTGCTCGGCACCGGCGACATCTTCGTTACGACGACCGGCTGCTACGACGTCATTCGCGCCGACCAGATGACCCAGATGAAGAACAAGGCGATCGTCGCCAACATCGGTCACTTCGACAACGAGATCGACATGGCCGGCCTGGCCAAGCTCCCGGGGGTCACCAAGACCGAGATCAAGCCGCAGGTGCACGAGTGGACGTTCGCGTCCGGCTCGTCGATCATCGTGCTGTCCGAGGGTCGCCTGATGAACCTCGGCAACGCCACCGGCCACCCGAGCTTCGTGATGAGCAACAGCTTCTCCAACCAGACGATCGCCCAGATCGAGCTCTTCACCAAGACGGCCGACTACGACAAGCAGGTCTACGTCCTGCCGAAGCACCTCGACGAGAAGGTCGCCCGCCTGCACCTCGAGGCCCTCGGCGTCCGGCTCACCGAGCTGACGAAGACCCAGGCCGAGTACCTCGGCGTCGACGTCGCGGGCCCGTACAAGCCCGAGCACTACCGCTACTGAGCGACCAGTAGCCCCGCGGCCCGACTCGCGGTGGGCCGGATCCGGCTCATACTGATGGTGATGGCGTCCTCCACCCCCTGGGAGGGCGTCATCGCCACGTCTGGAGGCCGGCAGCCTCGAGCATCCGGAGTCTCGCCGTCGGCGTTCGCGCAGACCCGTTCATCCGAACGGTCAGACCTGCTCGGGATCGGCCGGGTGACAGCCGGGGTCGTCCTACGCTGGCGACGTCAGCTACCCCTCTCCCCACGAGGCTCCCGTGCCGCCGTTCGTCGTGCGCCTGTCCCGCCGTCTGTCCTGCCGTGACCGCACCCGCGGGGCGGCGGCGGTCGAGGCGGCGATCGTGCTGCCCGTCGTGCTCCTGCTCTTCGTCGGCATCCTCGAGTTCGGCCTCATCTTCAAGGATGCCCTGGCCATCTCGTCCGGGGTCCGGGCGGGAGGCCGTATCGCGTCGGCCGAGCCGCTCAAGCTGTCCTTCGCGCGCGACGCGGCGACCCAGGTCGGGAACTCGATGAGCTCGGTCAACACGACGGGGGTCTCGATGCTCTACGTCTACGACCCCGGTAACGATCCGACCAAGCCGATCGACCCCCGTACGTCGTGCACGACCAAGTGCGTCAGGTACCTGTGGAACACCGCCACCAGCCACTTCGACGCCCAGCGCTCGTCGTGGGACCAGTGCGCGACCGGATCCACCCAGGTCAGTGTGATGCTCTCGGTGCAGCACAAGGGACTGACGAGCGCGCCCTACGCCTCACCCACGCTCGTCGAGACGGCGGTCTTCGCCTTCGAGCCGGCGTCGTCGACGGCGACGTGCCAGTGAGGGCCGCCTGCCGGCGCCTCGTCGCGGCGCGACGCGACCGCGGAGTCGTCGCCATCCTCGCTGCCCTGCTCATGACGACCTTCCTCGGCTTCTGCGCCTTCGCCGTCGACTTCGGCCACTGGTACCTCGTGGGCGAGCAGACCCAGAAGGCGGCCGACGCAGCCGCCCTGGCCGCCGTCGTCAACCTGCCTGACGACTTCGACAACGCCCAGACGACCGCCGCGCGCTACGCCGCGCTCAACGGCTTCCCTGTGGCGTCGGGTACGAGCGTGACCACCAGCCGGGTCATGGGCGACCCGGGACGGCTGTCGGTGACCGTCTCGACCACGGTGGGCAACTTCTTCACCGGGCTGTTCGGCGTCCCGACGTCGACCATCTCCAGCACCGGGGACGCGTCCTACGTGGGTTCGGTCAAGATGGGCAGCCCGTGCAACCGGCTCGGCAGCGATCCCGACGCGACGGCGGACACCGAGGCTGCGGCCTGCCAGGGGCTGGCGACCGGGAGGTACTGGCTCAACGTCAGTGGCCCGGACACCGACAAGTCGAGCGGTGACCCCTACCAGACACTGGTCTGCACGCAGTCCGTCTCCGACCACTGCCCGGGCGGCACCAACACCGACTACACGCCGGACGGCTACGGCTACAACGTCACCGTGAAGGTGGGGGGGCCCGTGCAGATCGAGATCTTCGACCCGGCGTGGGTCAACGTGGGCGACCTCTGCGACAAGAACCTCGCCACGGCCAAGAACGCGGTCAACCCCTATGTGACCGACGCCTCGACGCGCTACGCGGCAGGGAACCTCGCCGGGAACAAGTGGTGCACCGGCGACTCCACCGCGAAGACGGGGGTCATCTCGGACACCTTCTCGCTGCTGGGGACCACCGGGGGAGACGACATCGCCTCGCACGACCCGGTCCCGTTGTGCACCCGCACATGGACCGGCTACGACGGCGACCTGTTCAAGGCCCTCAATGCCGCCAGCCCGGGCTACAGACCGGAGGTCGCCGAGAGCTTCCGTCGCTGGGTCCCCCTGTGCACCGTGACCGGCGCCGGCACCTACGTCCTGAAGGTGACCGCGCCGTTGGGCAGCTCCATGAACCGCTTCGCGGTGCGGGCCGTGGGTCGAGGGATGGCGACCACGACCGTGTCGGGTCGGGAGAAGCTCGACCTCTACACCAGTGACGACAACCCCGCGACCCAGTTCTTCCTCGCCCGTGTGCCGAGCACCGGCGCGGGACAGACCCTGGTGGTGCGCTTCTTCGACATCGGCGACGCCAAGTCCGCCGGCAAGATCACGATCAAACCTCCCAGCGGCAGCGTCGGCTGCAAGCAGTACGACGTCACCGACAGGCTCCTGGGCAACCTCGACCCCTGCGTGATCACCACCTCCTCGGCCTACAACGGCAAGTGGCGCACGTTGCGGATCCCGGTCCCCACGACGTACCGGTGCCAGGACTTCGACAACACGGCGTGCTGGTACACCGTGTCCTTCGACTACCAGGGCTCCGCTCCGACCGACACGTCGGCCTGGACGGCCAAGATGGATGGGCAGGCCGTCCGCCTCGTCAGGTGAGGGGTGGCTCCTCGCCCGACCGGCTGCCTGCGCGGGCTGCCCGCCCGCCTGTGTGAAGATGGGGCACGAGCACCCCGACGGGGTGTCGGCGAGGAAGGAAACAGCCGGTGAAGGGTCGCGTGCTGGTCGTCGACGACGACCTCGCCCTCGCAGAGATGCTGAGCATCGTCCTGCGTCAGGAGGGCCTCGACGTCACCCACGTGGCCGACGGGTCGTCGGCCCTGGGTGCCTTCCGGGAGACCCGTCCCGACCTGGTGCTGCTCGACCTCATGCTGCCCGGCATCGACGGTATGGAGGTCTGCCGCCGGATCCGCGCCGAGTCGGGCGTCCCCATCGTCATGCTCACCGCCCGCACCGACACCGTCGACATCGTCGTCGGGCTCGAGTCCGGGGCCGACGACTACGTCGCGAAGCCGTTCAAGCCCAAGGAGCTGATCGCCCGCATCCGCGCGCGCGTGCGGCGCTTCGAGGTGCCGCCGCCCGAGGACCTGCACATCGGGGACCTCACCATCGACGTCGCGGGACACGCCGTCACCCGGGACGGTACGCCGATCGCGCTCACGCCGCTCGAGTTCGACCTGTTGGCATGCCTGGCCCAGAACCCGCGCAAGGTGTTCACCCGGGAGATCCTGCTCGAGCAGGTGTGGGGCTACCGGCATGCGGCCGACACCCGGCTGGTCAACGTGCACGTCCAACGGCTCCGGGCGAAGATCGAGGTCGACCCGGAGAACCCCACCATCGTGGTGACCGTGCGCGGTGTGGGCTACAAGGCGGGCACCGCGGATGACCCGGCTCCGGTCGACTGACCGGCTGACGAGGTC
>JALYVC010000225.1 GCA_030853445.1 Actinomycetota bacterium
CGCCAGAGCTGGCCCTCACGGCGGGGGGCAACCTCGCGATGGTGTGGTTCCCCCGGCTGCCCCTGCGTCCCGGTCTGGATGACGTCGTGCGGTCGTGGCCGCGCCTCGTGCCCGGTCTCGTGGCGACCCCCGGCGTCGGGCTGGTCATGGTCACCTCCCCCGACGGGTCCCCTCTCGTGCTGGGCCGCTCGGGCGCACGCTCTCTGTCCACCGGAGAGGTCGACGGCCTCGACCCGCTCGTCGGCTACCCGCGCCGAACGGCGGCCGACCTCGCCCGGCTGCACCGGCTCACGCACTGCGGTGACCTCGTAGTGCTCTCGGAGGTCGACGAGCGCGGGCGGGTGGTCGCCTTCGAGCACCAGGTCGGCTCCCACGGCGGGGTGGGTGGCCCGCAGAACCAGGCCCTGCTCGTGCACCCGCGCGGCTGGTCGGTCGACACCGAGCTGACCGAGGACGTGGGCGGGCCCGGGACCGAGCCGGTGCTCGTCGGTCCGGTGGCGGTGCACCACCAGCTAATGGCCTGGCGTCGCGGCATCGGCGCCGGCCCGGACGGCGACCTTCGGCCGGACGGGGAGGACGACCGATGACCAGCAGCGTCCGGTGGCTGGGCCACGCTACCGCCGTCATTGACCTCGAGGGGGTCCGGCTGCTCACGGACCCGTTGCTGCGCAGGCACGCCGGGCTCCTGCGTCGAATCACGGCGACGCCGTCGCCGGCCGACTACGCCCACACCGACGCCGTGCTGCTCTCCCACCTCCACCTCGACCACGCCGACCTGCCGTCGCTGCGGCTGCTCGGCCCGGTGCCCGTGCTGGCGTCGGGCGCGGTCGCGGCGTGGCTGCGTGACAAGGGGATCGACGGGCGCACCCTGAGCACGCAGTGGCAGCCAGTCTCCCAGGTCGCATCCTGGGAAGAGAAGCTGGAGGGTGTCGGGCAGGGAGCGGGCGCCGTCCTCGCGCAGGACGCCGTGGAGGTGCGGCTCGTCCACGCCGAGCACCACTCCCGCCCGATGCCCCACCGCCCCGACGACGCCCACGGTTTCCTCGTCCGCAGCCCCGAGGTCGTCGTCTGGTTTGCCGGAGACACCGCCGCCTACCCCGACATGGAGCAGCTCGACGAGCTCGCGGGCCGACCGGTCGACGTGGCCCTGCTGCCGATCCACGGATGGGGCCCGCGCCTGTCCCCCGGCCACCTCGACCCCTCCGGCGCCGCCGACGTCTGCCGTCGGCTGGGGGTGCCCTACGTCGTGCCCATCCACCACGGCACGCTCCACCCGCTCGGCTTCCACCTGGGCCCCCTGGGCTGGGTACGGCGCCCCATGCAGACCTTCCGCGAGGAGGTCGCCGCCCGCTCTCCCCGGACCACCGTCGTCGAGCTCACCCCCGACGGTCCCCCCTGGACCTTCCGGCCGTGCCCAGGCGGGTGAGGGCCGGGGTCAGCCGGTGCTCTCCCGCCCCTCCTCGGCGAAGTAGTCGCGCAGGGCGGCCATGGAGTCCTCGAGCAGCTCGGTCACGTCGACCGTGGGGTCGCGCAGCCACTGCTCGTAGGCCGTGAGGGTCAGCGCGAGGCTGACCTGCCCGACCAGCTGGGGCACGAGGTCGCCGGCGGCGAGCCCGAGGCGCGTGGCGGCATACAGGGCGATGCACTGACGCCACTCCGTGTAGCGCAGCACCGAGTGCGCCCGCAGGGTGGGCGTCTGCATGATCAGACGCATCCGGTCAGCGTGCGAGGGTGAGACGTCGGCGGGAAAAGCGTTGAACTGCAGGACCGCTCGCCCAACAGCCTCGTGGAGTGGCAGGTCGTCGGGCATGCCGGCGAGGCTCTCGCGGAAGGCGTCGAGGGTGCGGTCGAACTGCCCCCACGGGATGTCGTTCTTGGAGCGGTAGTAGCGAAAGAGGGTGCGGCGTCCAACCCCGACCTCCGCGGCGATCGCGTCGAGCGTGGTCTCGTCGAAACCACGGCCGGCGAACAGGCGGAACGCGGCCTGCTCGATCTCCGCCGGGGACGTCACCTCGGGGCGACCGGCGGTGGGGCGCTTCGACACCTCGACAATCTAATCGGTCCCAGCCCTTCCATTGTGGCATTGAGTGCATTTATCGTGGGACCAGCTACCACCGCCTGCCCCCGACGAAGTGAGGCCCCCGTGACCACCAAGCCCGAGTGGCTCTCCAGGGTCGAGAACCCCTGGAAGCAGAACCCGTGGTTCGAGTCCGTCGCCGTCGCCCAGGCCCGGGCGAAGAAGCGCCTCCCGTCGCCCGTCTACGGCGCACTGGTCGCCGGCTCCGAGCGAGGCCAGACCATCGCCGACAACGAGGCCGCCTTCCGCGAGATCTGCTTCGCGCCGCACGTCGCCGGACAGCAGCCGACACGCGACACGACGACCACCGTGATGGGCCAGCAGATCCCGCTCCCGGTCATCATCAGCCCGACGGGGGTCCAGGCCGTCCACCCCGACGGCGAGGTCGCCGTCGCCCGGGCCGCCGCCGCCCGGGGCACGATCATGGGCCTGAGCAACTTCGCCTCCAAGTCGGTCGAGGAGGTCTGTGCGGTCAACGACAAGACGTTCTTCCAGATGTACTGGACGGGAGAGCGCGACGTGATGGTGCAGCGGATGCAGCGCGCCCAGGACGCCGGCTCCAAGGGCCTGATCGCCACCCTCGACTGGTCGTTCTCGATGGGCCGCGACTGGGGCTCCCCCGAGATCCCCGAGAAGGTCGACCTCAAGACGATGATCCGGCTCGCCCCCCAGGTGGTCACCAGGCCCCGGTGGATGTGGGAGTTCGGCAGGACCCTCACCATCCCCGACCTGACCGCCCCCAACCTCGCAGCACCCGGGCACGACAAGGGCCCCACCTTCTTCGGGGCCTACTACGAGTGGATGACCACGACCCCGCCGACGTGGGACGACGTGGCCTGGATGCGCGAGCAGTGGTCGCAGCTCAGCGGCGGCAAGCCCTTCATGCTCAAGGGCGTGTGCCGTGTCGACGACGCCCGGCGGGCCGTCGACGCCGGCGTCTCGGCGATCTCGGTCTCCAACCACGGCGGCAACAACCTCGACGGCACCCCCGCGACGATCCGCTGCATCGGGCCGGTCTCCCGCGCCGTGGGGAGCGAGATCGACGTCCTCATGGACGGTGGCATCCGGCGTGGCTCCGACGTCGTCAAGGCGGTCGCCTTGGGCGCCAAGGCCGTGATGATCGGTCGGGCCTACCTCTGGGGGCTCGCCGCCAACGGCCAGGCCGGGGTCGAGAACGTGCTCGACGTCCTGCAGAGCGGTATCAACTCCGCCATGCTGGGCCTCGGTCTCTCCTCCCTCGACCAGCTCACGCCTGAGGTGCTGGAGGTTCCGGCTGGCTTCGAGCGCACGCTGGGCGCCTGAGGCGTACGACGCGTCGGGCGTTCACCTCTAGTCGGCCGGCCACCTTCGGGCCTGCCAGGTCGACACGGCCCGGTCGAGGGCCTCGTGGCCCAGGCTCATCCCGCCGAAGCTGGCCAGGGTGCTCATCGGCATGCTGCCGATGACGCCCACCAGCTCGTCGCTCAGGGCGTTCATCGCCGCACCCGCCCCCGCCGCCTCCTCGAGGACCTGCCGTCCGATCGGGTCGGTCACCCACTCGTGCAGGGTGGAGTCGCGCGTGAGCGGCTCGGTGATCGCCGGGGCGTCGACGCAGATCGTCTGCGAGAGCGGCAGGTCACGCGAGCTCGTTCCCACACCGATGGTGAAGGTCCCTGCCTCGACGACCCAGTCGTGGTGGCGCACCGACCAGAAGGAGAAGGCCCGCTGGTCGAGGACGAGGGTGACGCGCTCCGTCTGGTTGGGGAGCAGGTGGACCTTGGCAAAGCCCTTGAGCTCGCGCACGGGTCGGTCCACGGACGACTCGGGGTCGCCGACGTAGACCTGCACCACCTCGGCGCCCTCGACGGAGCCGGTGTTGGTCACGGAGCACCCGACCGTGGCCACGAGGGTGCCGTCGGCCGCATCACCGGCCACGGTGATCGTCAGGTCGGAGAGGCCGAACGCGGTGTAGGACAGACCGAAGCCGAACGGGAACGCCACCTCCTGGCGGGTGCGGTCGTAGCCGCGGTAGCCGATGTGCAGACCCTCGCCGTAGCGCACGACGTGCGAGTCACCGGGGAAGCTGAGGAAGGACGGATTGTCCTCGAGCCGCAGGGGGATGCTCTCGGCCAGCCGGCCCGAGGGGTTGACCCGCCCACTCAGCACGTCGACGATGGCCGACCCGGCCGCCTGGCCGCCGAGCCAGGCCTCCACGAGGGCCGCGGCATACGGTGTCACCTCGTCGAGCAGGACCGTCGAGCCGTTGACCAGCACGACCACGACGCGGGGGTTGACGCAAGCCACCGCGTGAAGGAGCCGCCGCTGGTTGGCTGGCAGGTCCATGTGGGTGCGGTCGAAGCCCTCGGACTCGTCGGCCGCGGGTAGTCCCATCAGGAGCACCACGGTGCCGGCCGACCGGGCGACCTCGACCGCCTCTGCCCGCAGCTCGGCGTCGTCGCGGTGGTCGCGGTGGTCGCGGTCGTCGCGGTCGTCGCGGTCGTCGAGGCGATAGCCCGCCGCGAAGGGCACGCTCCCGTAGACGGCCGTGAGCTCGTCGAGGACGACGTCCACCGTCGTGGGGTTGACCTGCGAGGAACCAGCCCCCTGGAAGCGGGGGGTGCGGGCGAGCTCACCGATGAGGGCGACCGGCGCCGCGGGAGACAGCGGGAGGACACCGTCGTTCTTCAGGAGCACCACGGACTCGGCCGCCGCCTCGCGGGCCAGCGCGTGGTGGGCGTCCTGGTCGAACGCCTCGTCCAGCTCGAGGACCGCCGTCCCCCTGTCCACCAGCTCCAGGACGGTGCGGACCCTGGCGTCGAGCGCGTCGGACGCCAGCTCGCCGGACTCCACCGCTGCGGCCACCGCCTCCGGGCTCCGGCCGAGCGCCGGCGGCATCTCGAGGTCGAGCCCGGCCCGCAGTGCGGGAACCCGGTCGTAGACCGCCCCCCAGTCCGAGACGACGAGCCCGCGGTAACCCCACTCGTCGCGCAGGACGGTCGTCAACAGCCAGCTGTTCTCGGAGGCGGACAGGCCGTTGACCTTGTTGTAGGAGCACATGACCGTCCACGGAGCGGCCGCCTTCACCACGCGCTCGAAGGCCGGGAGATAGATCTCCCGCAGCGTCCGCTCGTCCACCTGCGCATCCACGCGCAGCCGGTCGGTCTCCTGGTTGTTGACCGCGAAGTGCTTGAGTGACGTGCCGACCCCCTGGGACTGGATCCCGTCGACGATCCCGACGGCGAGCTCACCGGCCAGGTAGGGGTCCTCGCTGAGGTACTCGAAGTTGCGACCGCACAGAGGGGACCGTTTCATGTTGATCCCGGGCCCGAGGACGACGGACAGGTTGCAGGCCCTGGCCTCCCGTCCCAGTGCGATGCCGATGCGGTGCAGGAGGTCCGGGTTCCAGCTGGAGGCGACGGCCGACGCGGTCGGGAAGCAGGTGGCCGGGAGGGACCCGCCGAGCCCCACGTGATCACCCTCCCCCAGCTGGGCGCGCAACCCGTGGGGGCCATCGGAGACCATGATCCGCGGGATGCCCAGCCGCTCGATCGGCGTGGTCCACCAGAAGCCCGACCCGCTGGTCAGCGAAGCCTTCTCGGTGACCGTCAGCTGGGTGAGCAGGGCGTCGATGTCCAGGGTCATGAGCAGTCCTCTCTCGGGCCGGCGCCGGGACGGACACGGGTGTGGTGATCGATCATGCACCGGCCCCGCCGGCCGGTCGAGGGCAGGACGCGCCTGAGCCCTCTGGGTCGGCCGCCCTTGCGTCCGAGCGCTCGTCGTCAGTGTCCCTGCAGCCGGGCGAGCGCGTGCACCTCCGCACGGCTCGCGCCGTAGAGCGAGGTGTACAGGCCGTACATCTCGTCGTAGACCTCGCGATGCGCGGCCTCGGGGGTCACCGTCGAGCCGGCCTGCGCCCAGTCGGTCTCCGACGGCACGAGCCCCACGCCGACGGCAGCCATGAGGGCGTCGCCGTACGACGCCCCGATGGTCTGAGCCGGGACGTGCTGCGTGCGGCCAGTGACGTCGCTGACGACCTGGGTCCACAGGCCCCCCTGCGTGCCACCCCCGACCGCCACGATGCGCCTCACCGGGTTGGCTGGGGTGTCGAGCAGCTCGAGGATCTGTCGGACCCCGAAGGCGATGCCCTCGTAGACGGCCCGGAAGAGGTGGCCGCGGCGGTGGTTGAGCGTGAGTCCCGCGACGACGCCACGGGCGTCCGGGTCGAAGATCGGGGTCCGTTCACCGGCGAAGTAGGGCAGCAGGAGCAGCCCGTCGGAGCCGGGGGGCACGAGCGCAGCCTCGGCCACGAGGGTCTCGAACGGGACGCCCCCGACGAGCTCCTGCACCCACGACGTGAGGCTGCCGGACGTGGACATGCCTGCCGCCAGACAGAGGCTCGACGGCGCGACCCCTCGGGTGTTCCACAGCTGCGGGTGCGGCGCGAGCGCCGCGAGCTCCTGCACGAAGAACATCGTCGAGCCGTACATGAGCATGAGGTCGCCCGGGCGGCGGACCCCGCCGCTGACGGCCTCGGCCCACGCGTCCACGGTCCCGGCGCACACAGGCGTGCCGACGGGCAGGCCCGTGCGCTCGCTCGCTGCGGTGGTCACGAGGCCGACGACCTCGCTCGACCACGACAGCCGGGGCGCGGGCATCTCCCCCATGACCTCTGCGTACCAGGGCTCGTACCAGTCGGCGGCGCGGATGTCGTAGAGCGGCACGCACTGGCTCGCGCTGTGGTGGTCGATGACGTACTCACCGGTCAGGCGGAACGCGGCATACGAGCTCGAGGTGAACCAGCGTTCCGCCCGCGCCCACACCTCGGGCTCCTGCCTGCGGACCCATAGCGCCTTCGGACCTACGGCCTGGCTCGTCATCGGGGTGCCGGTGCGGGCGAGCACCGCCTCACGGCCGAGACGCTCGTCGAGCTCGTCGATCTCGGCGCCGGCCCGGGAGTCGATACCGTAGAGGATGGCCGGCCGCACGGGGGTGCCGTCGGCGGTCGTCAGCAGCAGGCACGGGCCCATCCCGCTGACGCACACCGCCGCGATGTGGTCGCCACGGGATGCCGCGACGTCGGCGAGCTCGCGGCACAACGCCGCCACATCGGCCCACCAGACGTGTTCGGCGTCCATCTCCGCCCAACCGGGCCGGGGCATGAGCATGCTGCCGGGGCGAGAGCGCACGGCGGTGCTGACGATCGTGCCGTCGGTGGTGGTGAGCACGGCCTTGCTGCTCCCGGTGCCGAGGTCTACCCCGAGCAGGACGTCGGTCATGAGGGCTCTTTCGTCGAAGGACGGGCCGTGGGGCGAGCCGACGCCGAGCGTCGGGTCGTCGTACGGCGGCTGGGTGGTGGACCGCTCGAGCTCCGCACGACGAGCTCGGGCGTGAAGGCGACGTGGGTGCGGTCGAACGCCTCACCCCGGATGGCCGCGCGCAGCAGCACGACGGCGGCGACGCCCATCTCGTAGTGCGGGCGGTGCACCGTCGTGAGCGGCACCGACAGCTCTGCCGAGAACGGGATGTCGTCGTAGCCGACGATGGAGAGGTCGTCCGGAGCAGTGACCCCGTGCTGGTGCATCCCCTGGAGGATGCCGATGGCGAGCAGGTCGATGGCACAGACGATCCCGGTCGGTCGCCGCGTCGCCGGTGTCGTCGCGAGCCCCGCGCCCACCTCGCGACCGGCCTCGCCGGTGAGCTCGCAGGCGATGACCTCGAGAGACACCTCGGGTCCCGACCGGGCCACGGCCTCCCTCACCCCCGCGAGCCGGTCGTGCACGGGCGCGGCGCGGGACTCGTCGCCGACGAAGACCAGACGCCGGTGACCGAGGCCGAGCAGGTGCTCGGCGGCGACCCGGCCCCCGACGACATCGTCGACACCGACCGACAGCACGCCCGGGCAGGTGTCGGCGCGGTCGAGCAGCACGATCGGCATGCCGTCGGCCCGGATCTGGTGCAGGTCCTGGGAGTACTCGTCGTGGGGGATGACGACGGCCCCGGCCATACGGTGCTCGGAGAAGACGCGCAGGTAGGTGCTCTCCCGCTCGAGGCTGCGGCCGCTGTTGGAGATCAGCAGCGTCATCTCGGCCCCCTCGGCGGCGTCCTCGACCCCGCGGGCCATGGTCTGGAAGCTGGGGTTCCAGGCGTCGAGCAGCAGCAGCCCGATCGTGCTCGAGTATCCGGCCCGCAGCTGACGGGCCGACTCGTGTCGGACGAACCCGAGCTCGAGGATCGCCTTCTCGACGGCCTCACGGCGCTCGGGGCGCACGCGGTCGGGATGGTTGAGCACGTGCGAGACGGTGCCCTGAGACACGCCTGCGTGGGCGGCGACGTCCTTGATGCCGATCCGCTTGCCGGTCACGTGACCTCCTGTCGGCTCACCTCGGTGTGACTCTTGACACGTTTCAGGAGTGGAGCCTAGCATCAGGGTCTCGACATCTTGACACGTTTCAAAATGCAGCGTGGATGTCGACTCAACGACGAGGAGCACACCCATGACCTCAGTACTCACGCGCCCGACCGCCGTCATCGCCGGGATCGGGACGGTGGCCCTGCTGGCCGCGGCCTGCGGCTCCGGCGGCACCGCGGGCTCGAGCAGCTCAGGGGACGCTGGAGGGGGCGCGAAGGTCGCCTTCCTCATGCCGGACACCGGCTCGACCCGCTACGAGCTGCACGACCGCCCCGGGTTCGAGAAGCGTCTCAAGGAGCTGTGCTCTGGATGCACCCCGCTCTACAACAACGCCGACGGCAGCGCCGACAAGCAGCAGCAGCAGTTCAACTCGGCGCTCGCCCAAGGCGCCAAGGTGATGGTGATCGACCCCGTCGACTCGACCGCCGCCGCCTCACTCGTCAACGCCGCACGCGCCAAGGGCGTCAAGGTCGTGGCCTATGACCGGCCGATTCCCGGCATCAAGGTCGACTTCTACGTGTCGTTCAACAACGAGGAGATCGGCAAGCAGATCGCCACGTCCCTGGTGGACAAGGTCAAGGCGGCCTCCGTGCCCGCCGGCTCGGGGATCCTCATCGTCAACGGCTCCCCCACCGACGCCGCTGCCGGGCTGATCAAGAAGGGCATCCACTCGGCCGTCGACTCCAGCGGGGTCCCGGTCCTCGCGGAGTACGACACGATCGACTGGAAGCCGGAGAACGCGCAGAAGTTCGTCTCCGGGCAGATCTCGCGGTTCGGCGCGAAGATCGTCGGTGTCGTCGCCGCCAACGACGGCACGGCCGGCGGCACCATCGCCGCGTTCAAGGCCGCCGGGGTCAACCCCAACCCTCCGGTCAGTGGCAACGACGCCACCGTCGCCGGCCTGCAGCTGGTCATCGCCGGCGACCAGCTCAACACCATCAGCAAGCCGAGCGAGATCGTCGGTGGCGCCGCGGCCGAGGTAGCGGTCAAGCTCCTCAACGGTCAGGCACCCGACACGAGCGCAGAGCTCTTCGGATCACCGTCGAAGCTCTACACACCGACGCTGGTCACGGCCGACAACCTCAAGGCCGAGATCGTGGACAAGAAGATCAACACCGTCGCCGAGCTCTGCACGAGCGAGTACGCCGCCGCCTGCCAGAAGCTGGGTATCTCGTGACGGCGCTGCTCAGCCTCCGCGGCGTCACGAAGACGTTCGGGGCCGTCAACGCGCTGACCGACATCGACCTCGACGTCGGCCGGGGTGAGGTCGTCGCGCTGGTCGGCGACAACGGCGCCGGCAAGTCGACCCTCGTCAAGGTCCTCTCGGGCGTGCACCAGCCCGATGCGGGCACGATCTGCTTCGACGCCCACCCCGTCGCCGTGAGCGACCCCAGTGCCGCGATCCGGCTCGGGATCGCCACGGTCTTCCAGGACCTGGCCCTCTGCGAGAACCTCAACGTCGTCGACAACCTCTTCCTCGGCCAGGAGCTGGGTGCGGCACGTCTCGACGAGGTCGCGATGGAGGTGCGCTCCTGGGAGCTGCTTCGGCAGCTGTCGGCCAAGATCCCGACGGTGCGCATCCCGATCGCCTCGCTCTCGGGCGGGCAGCGCCAGACCGTCGCCATCGCCCGGTCGCTGCTCGGCGACCCGAAGGTCATCATCCTCGACGAGCCGACCGCGGCCCTCGGCGTCGCCCAGACCGCCGAGGTCCTCGACCTCATCGAGCGCCTCCGCGAGCGCGGCCTGGGCGTGGTGATGATCAGCCACAACATGGAGGACGTGCGGGCCGTGGCGGACCGGATCGTCGTCCTGCGGCTGGGGCGCAACAACGGGGAGTTCGACGCCAGGACCGTGTCCTCACAGGAGCTCATCGCCGCCATCACGGGGGCGACCGACAACGTCGTGACCCGCAGACAGGGCCGCACCGCTGAGCCGCACCAGCCCGAGGGGGTCCCGTCCACCGAGGGGCTCGACCACCACGACCACGAGGAGACCCGATGAGCACGCCGACCCTGCCCGCCCAGCTCGACCGCAGCGACGAGCGACTGTCGCAGGACGCCGGCGTCGCCGGGGCGGCCCGCTCGTTCCTGCGTAGTGTGCGCGCCGGTGACGTGGGTGCCCTGCCCGTCGTCGTCGGGCTCGTCGTCATCGGTGCGATCTTCCAGGTGCTCAACCCGGTCTTCCTCTCGAGCGGCAACCTCGTCAACCTCGTGCTCGACTCGTGCGCGGTCGGTGTCATCTCCCTCGGCATCGTGTGCGTGCTGCTCGTCGGCGAGATCGACCTGTCGGTCGGCTCGGTCAGCGGGTTCGCGGGCGCCATCGTGGCCGTCCTCTTCGTCCGGCACGGCTGGGACTGGAGGCTCTCCGTCCTCGTCGCCCTCCTGGTCGCTGTCGGTATCGGCCTGCTCTACGGCCTCCTGCTCACCCGCTTCGGTATGCCGAGCTTCGTCTCCTCGCTCTCAGGTCTGCTCGCCTTCCTCGGCCTGCAGCTCGCCATCCTCGGTGACCAGGGCTCGGTCAACCTGCCGTTCGACTCGACGCTCGTGACCTTCGCCCAGGTCAGCTTCGTCCCGCCCTGGCTCTCCTACCTGCTGGCACTGCTCGGCGCCGTGGCCCTCTTCGCGTCCAACGTCGAGAACATGGTGAGACGGCAGCGGGCCAACCTCTCCGCCCCGCCGCTGGCCGTCCTCGTCCTACGCGCCGTGGCGTTGCTCGTGGGCCTCGAGTTCGTGGCCTGGTACCTCAACCGCGAGCGCGGCGTGGGCTGGATGGCCGTCTTTTTCGTGGTCCTCGTCGTGGGGCTCAACTACGCCATCACCCGTACCAAGTGGGGTCGATCGATGCTTGCGGTCGGCGGCAACGCAGAGGCGGCACGTCGCTCCGGCATCAACGTGCGCAACGTCTACCTCAGTGCGTTCGCTCTCTGCTCGCTGCTGGCCGCTGTCGGTGGCATCCTCGCCGCGGGGCGTCTCGCCTCGGCCAACCTCAGCAGCGGCACCGGCGACGTCAACCTCAACGCCATCGCCGCCGCCGTCATCGGCGGCACCAGCCTCTTCGGCGGGAGGGGAAGCGCCTTCTCCGCCCTGCTCGGCACCTTGGTCATCGCCGCCATCGCGAGCGGTCTCACCCTGCTCAACCTCGACTCGTCGTACCGGTTCGTCATCACCGGGCTCGTGCTCGCCGTCGCTGTGGCCATCGACTCCCTGGCGCGCAAGTCGCGTGCCTCGCACGGCCGTGCCTGACCGACCGCCGCCCTCGCCCCTGTCCCACCCCACCCCACCCCACCCAGGAGAAACCCATGTCGAACCGCGCCGCGATCATGACCGAGCCCGGACACATCGTCGTCGAGGAGCGGCCCGAGGTCGCCCCCGGCCCGCTCGAGGCGGTCGTCCAGGTCGAGGCGGTGGGCGTGTGCGGCTCCGACACCGCCTACTACACCGTCGGCCGCATCGGTGACTACGTCGTCGACGGCCCCATCGTCCTGGGTCACGAGGCCTCTGGGCAGGTCGTGGCCGTCGGCGACGACGTCACCCAGGTCACGGTGGGTGACCGGGTCGCGATCGAGCCCGGCACGCCGTGCCGTGACTGCCGCGAGTGTCTGGCCGGGCGTTACCACCTGTGCCCGGACCTCGTCTTCCTGGCGACCCCGCCCTACGACGGGGCCCTCGTCCAGCGGCTCACCATCGACTCGCGCAACCTCTACCGGATGCCCGACACGATGACCTACGAGCAGGGCGCCCTGCTCGAGCCGCTGTCCGTCGGGATCTGGGGCTGCCTACGGGCCGGACTCCGACCCGGCGACGACGTGCTCGTCACCGGCGCGGGCCCGGTCGGGTTGCTCGCCGCCGCAGTCGCCCGCGCGTTCGGGGCGGCGCGGGTCGTCGTCACCGACAGCTCCGAGTTCCGTCTCGCCCTGGCCGAGCGGATGGGACTGCAGGTCGAGCGGGCCGATGCCGCCACCGGCGACGCCTTCGACGTGCTGCTCGAGTGCTCCGGGGCCAGCGGCGTCCTCGGGGCGTCCCTACGACGACTGAGGCCAGCCGGGCGCGCCGCGATGATCGGCATGCCCAAGGAGGAGCTGGTCGGTCTCCCCCTCTCGCAGCTGAACGTCAACGAGCTCACCCTCAGCCTGGTGAACCGCTACAACCACACGTGGCCCCTCGCGATCGAGCTGGTCAGCTCGGGACGGGTCGACGTACTCCCACTCGTGACCCATCATTTCTCGCTCAGCGAGACGGCGGAGGCGCTGATGCTCGGCAAGTCCGTCGCCGACTCGGTGAAGGCGATCATCCACCCGCAGCGCTGACGCGGGCGGGGGTGCGCAGGATCCACCAGATCGGCGCGCGGCTGGTTCTCCCCCATGGCCCACCGGTACACGGTCTCCGACCCCACCACCCGCCAGGCGCAGCCCCCGTTCCCCGCACGGGACCAGGACGCCCCGGGACGCCCCTGGCCTGGCGAGGCAGATGGAGCCAAAGCCGGACCACGGTGAGGAGTCGTACGAGGGCTCGGGACGCCTCGCCGGGGGCGTCACCGTCGTGACCGGTGCCGGCTCGGGGATCGGACGGGCCGCCGCCATCCGGCACGGGGCAGCCCCGCGTCGAACCACCCGTCGCCCAACCTGGTCGACCACGCCAGCACCAAGGCGGCGATCGGCACGTTCAGCAGGGGCCTGCCCAGTAGCAGAGACAGAGGGGGAATCCGCGTCGACACCGTCGCCCCGGGGCCGTTCTGGACTCCCCTGCAGGTCTCGGGCGGGCAGTCGCCGAAGGACCCCGGACGTAGGTGGAGCGACCCCCCTCGGACGGCCGGGCGAGTGGGGGCCCGGCGAAGACGACGGCGGGTCGCTAGGGACCCACGAGTCGAGTCAGACGCTGCCGGGTCGGGCGGCCTGGAGGGCGCGGGCCGCGAGCTGGAGTCGACGTCCTGTGACCTCGTCCGTCTCGATGCGGACGAACCACGGCTTGCTCCCCGTGTGCCACGGCACCAGCGGAAGACGCAGTGCGTGCAGGGTCTCGTCGCGGTCGAGCACCTTGAGCGCTCGTCCGCGCACGACGACGCTCCAGGCCGACGAGGTCTCTTCGTCCCAGCCGTCCACCTCGAAGGCCACCGGTCCACCTGCGGCCGCGGCGAGCTTGGTGCCCTCCGAGGTGCGGAACACCACGGTGCCGTGGTCGACGACGTGGTTGACCGGGAAGATATCTGGTCGCCCATCGACCGTCACCGCGAGTCGGCCCACGTCCGCCTGCCGCAACAGCTCCCAGCACTCGCGCTCGACCAGGTCGAGCGTCGGGGGGACCGTGGCCGGTGCTGTGGGGCCTTCCGAAGCAGTGGTCTCGTCCATGACGTCACGGTCTCGGACCGTGGGGCCGATCGACAGGGACGATGGTCCCGACGACGACACGGACCCGGCCCCTCGATCGTGCAGGCGTCGGCTGCCGCAGTCGCGTCGGTGCTCAGGCCTGCCCCATCGTCTGTCGCTGCCGGCCGAGGCCGTCGATCTCGAGCTCGACGACGTCACCGGCCCGCAGGTAGGTGCCCTTGCCCATCCCTACCCCTGCGGGCGTGCCGGTGCTGATGACGTCGCCGGGGCGCAGCACCATGAACTGGCTGAGGTAGTGCACGAGGTGGTGGACGCCGAAGATCATGTCTGCCGTGGTGCCGTCCTGCCTGACCTCACCGTTGACGCTCAGGCGCAGGCCCAGCGCCTGGGGGTCGGGGACCTCGTCAGGCGTGACGAGCCACGGCCCGAAGGGGTAGAACGTCTCGCAGTTCTTGCCCTTGTCCCACTGGCCGCCGCGCTCCAGCTGGAACTCACGCTCGGATACGTCGTTGCTCGTCGCGTAGCCCGCGATGTGGGCGGGGGCGTCGTCAGCGCTGGCGAGGTAGCGGGCCTCGGCCCCGATGACGACGGCGAGCTCGACCTCCCAGTCGGTCTTGGTCGACCCGCGAGGCACCAGCACCTCGTCGTCGGGGCCGACGATGGTGTCGGCACCCTTCAGGAAGACGATCGGCTCCGCCGGTGGCTCGGCCCCGGTCTCGGCCGCGTGGTCGCGGTAGTTGAGGCCGATGCAGATGACCTTGCCCACGCGGGCGACGGCCGGGCCGAAACGACCCGAGGGACAGACGGGAAGCGCGCCACCAGAGAGCGCGTCGCGCACGGCGTCGAGCCCGTGCGCCAGCAGGGCGCCGTCGATGTCGTCGACGACCTCACTGAGGTCGCGCCACACGCCTTCGTCGTCCACGACCGCGGGGCGCTCTGAGCCGGGATCACCGATGCGTGCGAGCTTCATATCGTCTCTGCTCCTTCGAAGGCGGTGCCCGCGGGATCGCGGACGGACGATCGGGCTGCGCTCTCACACTGCCACCGCAGTCATCATAGGTATGCCGTCCCGCTCGTACGCTCCCCCTCGTGCGCCGGCCACCCGAGCTGCAGGTGGGCGGTTCGCCCCTCAGGCCCCGGGGGACGCAGGTGGGTCAGCGGGGGGGTCGACGGGCTCACGGTCCGGGACGACCCGGAAGACGGGGTACTGCTCGGCGACCAGCGCGAAGTCCGCGAGCTGTGCGTCGGGAGCCACCGGGAGGTGGGGGCGCGCGCCCGGCACCGCCTGCAGGTACCTGCGGAGGATCCGCGGTCTCTGTGAAGGGGGCACCTCCTCGAGCAGCACGGGTCGGCGTCGTCCGTGGACCAGCACGGCGCGACCGCCCGCAGCCCTCACGTTGCGCACCCAGTTGCACCGCTCGCCGAGCATCGAGACCAGAAACCACTGCCCGTCCAGGTCGGCCATCCCCAGCGGGAACCGCGTGGGCTCCCCCGTCCGGCGGCCTCGCACCTCGAGGGTCACCCACCGCCGCTGCAGGCCCAGGGCGAACACGCGGGACCAGAGCCGGGCGAACCGGATGGCCGTGCGGTCGGCCCGCCCCCCGGAGTACATCCGGCGCAACCGCTCGTCGGAGAACAGCACGCGTCAGCCCTGCCGGTACCGCCGCTCAGACGGCACCGGTCACCTCTGAGGACCGGTGGGCCTGCGGGGTGCGGTGGACCTCGATCTCCCAGTCGCTCGCCATCGCGGCCAGGGCTCCCACGGCGGTCAGGACCGGTGCCACCACCGCGACGACGACGCCCGCTGTCACCGGGATCTCCATGATGGTCCTGCCCTCCCGGTTCTTCACGGTGATGCGCCGGACGTTGCCTTCGTGCATGAGCTCCTTGACCTTCGCGGCCATGGCTTCGCCACGAACCGTCAGTCGCTCTGATGGTGGCCCCCCTGGGGACGCTCCGTCACCGTGGCTGGATCCTGTGTTCTGCTCGCTGCTGCTCATCGCTCGCCTTCTCGCTGTCGGCCCCTGCTCGAGCGTCAGGGCGCTCACTCCTCAATGTCGCAGGACCGCCGGCGCAGCGAGGGGCAGAAGGTCCCCCCGACCCGGCCGCTATCGCGCGCGCTGCTCGCCAACGCAGTTGCCACCGTCCACCACCAGGCACTGGCCGGTCAGGTATGCGGCTCCGGGAGTGCACAGCCACGCCACGGGCCAGGCGATCTCATCGGGTGTTCCGCTGCGGCGCATCGGGATCATCTCCCCCTCGCGCTCCTCGTCGGCGGTCTGCGAGCCCGTGGCGATCCAGCCCGGCGCGACGGCGTTGGCGGTGATGCCGTCGACGGCCAGGTCGACAGCGAGGGAGCGCACCAGGCCGACGACGGCCGCCTTCGCCGCGGCGTAGGCCGCGTCGGCGCGCATCGCCATCACCGGGCCGGTGACACTGGAGACCATCACGATCCGGCCCCACCCGTTGTGCCGCATGAGCGGCACCACCGAGCGGGTCATCAGGAAGGCCGTGTCGAGGTTGCGGCGCAGGCTGTGCTGCCAGAGGTCGTACGACAGTCCGTCGACACCGCCCGAGAGGGCATCGTTGTCGCTCACCGACACCATCCCGGCGTTGTTCACCAGGATGTCCACCGTGCCCCATCGCCGCGTGACGGTGTCGACCACGTCGTCTGCGGCGGCGGGATCCGTGAGGTCTGCGACCACGCCCGTGGCCTGGACGCCCGTTTCCTGCAGGTCCCGCACCCGGTCGTGCACGCGGTCAGTGGTGGCCGTCAGGGCCACCGCGGCGCCGAGCTCACCGAGCCGCCGGCACACGGCGAGACCGATGCCGGTGGGGCTTCCTGCCCCGGTCACGACGGCCACGCGGCCCGTGAGGTCAAGTCCTGTCGTCGTCACCACCCGGATGCTGCCACACCTGCTGTGCTGGTGCCGTCCGAAGGTCCACCGGAGGTCTCGGGCGCCCAGCCCTCGTGCTCGAGCGCACCTGCACACTCGGAGCACGCCGTGGTCGAGGGCCCACGGACCGACGGTCCCGAGCTCGGCCGCGCAGGGCCCTCATGGGTGCAGTGGCAACCAGTCGAGCTCTTCCGTCTCGGGCCCGGTCGCGTAGCTCGGGCGAATGAGATCGACGTGGTCCAGCTCCCAGGGAAGTCCCGAAAAGGCGTCGAGGGCGTCGAGCAGTCCCTGCAGGTAGGGGGCCGTGGTGAAGTCGTTCACGGTGCCAATGGCCAGCAGTGGGCGAAACTTTCGTCGATCCACGTAGAACCCGAGCGGTTCGACCGCCCGGGATATCTCCCGGGCCGCGTCCGTCAGCGCCTCCACGTCTCCGGCGAGGCGGACCCAGACCTGGCGATCACCCTCGAACTCGAGGGTGGCGCCTCCGGCGAAGTGGACCGTCGGGCGCGCGATCTCGGCGGCGGCTGACTTCAGGGCGGCAGCGAGCCTGACGGAGTCGCCCGCCGTGACGTATCCGAACCCGGCCAGCGGCATGGACAGGGCGTCGACCGGGACGAGGTCGAGCTGCCGGGTCGCGGACTGTGCGAGGTCAGCCGGGTTGGCGTTCTGCGCGCGACGGCGCCTCCACCCAGGAAGCAGCCGCCGTTGGCGCCCGCCGGCTTCGTCAGCAGTCATCTGCGCCTGGCGACAGGCATCCTGCGCAGCAGCCGCGACTTCGTCGAGAACATGACGAGGCGGGACGATGGCGGTGTGAACGTGCATGGTTCTGCCCCCTTCGGGTGGAGCGGTTCGCTCCCGCCAAGGGTCAGGCTAGTGCCAACCCTGTGCGTCAGGATGGACGGCGACAGCGACGGGCCACTCTCCCGTTCAGCGAAGCGGCCTCCAGTGCGGCGTTGAAGCGCTCGATGCCGGGCGGCCCCGGAACGATCGGGGCACGGCCAGCCCCCACCCCCCGCCCCCCGAGGTAGCCAAAGAATCACCTCACGTGGCCGTGGTTGAGGTGATTCTTTGGCTACCCAGGGCTTTGGCTGGACTGCTGGACGCGACTACCGGGGGGTCACTCAGGCCCGGCGTACGATCCGCACGTCAGCCTCTGCCCATACGCGTCCACCGGTCGAGCGAATGGTGGCCGAGCAGGGGCCGAGGCGGTGAGGACCTTTGGCACTGCACCACGTCGAGACCGCTGGGTTGACTGGCGTCCATGACACGCCCTCACCGTCCGACACTGGCCGCCACCCTCACCAAGATCGCCGCGATCACCGCGATCACCGCGAGCCTGCTCCTCGCCGGCTGTGCCTCGACGGTCCAGCCCTCCAGCGGGTCGGCGACCATCGGCCCGAACGGCTCCGGCGCGATGATGGGAGGGCAGGGCCAGGGCTACCACTACTCGACGTCGACCTGCGCGGCACCGGCGACGCTGCACGGCAGCACGGTCCGCGTGGTGCTGGCCGACATGGGCATGACCCAGATGATGGGCGGTGACGCCCCCATGGGGGCGCGGATGACGCTCGCTCCCACGCCCGGCACCGTCGCCCCTGGCGCGGTCAGCCTCGTGGCGCAGAACCTCGGGTGGCGAACCCATGAGCTCGTCGTCCTCCCGTTGGCCGCGGGGGCGGTCGCCGGAGAGCGGGTACCCGGCGTCGACGGGAGGGTCGACGAGGCCGGCAGCCTGGGCGAGTCGTCGGCCTCCTGCGCTGCGGGGTCGGGCGAGGGCATCGCCTCGGGCGCAGTGGGCTGGACGACCCTGACGCTGGCACCCGGCCGCTACGAGCTGGTGTGCAACCTGAAGAACCACTACGCCAACGGGATGTACCACGAGCTGGACGTCCGCTGACGGGTCAGGAGGCGCTGCCACAGCCACGTCCCGCGAGACATCGCACACGTGCGCGCGGGGCTCTCGGCGACGTCGGAGGGCGAGTACGGTGGCTCCTCGTGGTCGATGCTGCCAGCACGATGATGAGCCGTTCCCCCTCTCGCGCCGGCCGGGACGTCGTTCGTGTCGTCCGTGTCGTCGAGGTCGTCGAGGTCGTCGGTGTCGTCGGGAGGGGTGGAGGCGCACGCGACGTGTGGCGGGGCGTGACAGTGCGAGGACAGGGAGGGCCGCAGTGATGCCGTGGGCGGTCACAGGAGCGGGCGCCCTGGTCGTCCTCGTGGTCCTGCGCGACATCTTCCACACGCTGCTTCACCCCTCCGGCCGCGGACAGCTCAGCCTGGCCCTCACCCGCATCGCCTGGTTCCTCGCACGCCGCAGCGGAACCGTCGGGATGCGTCTGGCCGGTCCGCTCGCCATGCTGGCCGTGATCAGCACCTGGGCAGTCCTGACGATTCTCGGCTGGGCGATGATCTACCTCCCGCACCTTCCGACCTCGTTCTCCTACGGCCCCGGCCTCGACCCTGCCCGCCGCTCGGTCCTGGCCGACGCGCTTTACCTGTCGCTCGTCGTCGGCGCGACGCTGGGCTTCGGCGACATCGTCCCGGTGTCCGGGTGGCTGCGTCTGGCCACACCACTCGAGGCGCTGATGGGCTTCGCACTGTTCACCGCCTCGGTGACCTGGATCCTGCAGATCTACCCCGCGCTGGCGACCCGGCGGGCGCTGGCGATCCGGCTGCGCCTGCTGGCTGAGCGGGGGGCGCAGGCAGTCGACCTGCCACCGTCGGTCCTGCACGGTCTTGCTGCCGACATCGTGGCGGTCCGCGTCGACCTTCAGCAGTACAACCTGACCTACTACTTCCACGACGGCCACGAAACCTCGCTGGCGGCCGCGCTGCCCGCGGCGCTGGCGCTCGGCGATGACGCGGCCGGCGCGACTGATGGGGAACGACGACTGGCCGGGGCTGCGCTGCGCAGCGCCCTCGAAGACCTGACGGTCCTGCTGGACCGGCAGTACCTCAGGACCGCAGGCACCCCCGAGGAGGTCATCACCGCCTACGGACGTGACCACCACCAGGCCTGAGGTCGCCCCCTTCCTCGACCCGACCACCAACGAGCTGCAGGCACCTTCTGCACGCCCGCCACCAGACACTCGCGGCTCACCCAGTGGCTGCTCTTGTGTGTGTGCCCCTCACGTCCGGTTAGTCCGCGGCGCAGACGGACAGATCCCCACCAGATCGCGCGAACCGCCTCTTTTCTCGTGGTGCGGGGCTGTGGCCACCACCGGACGAGGCCCGTGGGGATCGCTGTGCGAGCATTAGGGGTGACCGGATTCGCCCCCAGGGCCCTCTTGGCCCCTCGGCCCTCGTGGGCCCTGGCGGTGCGATGCCTGCGGGTTCTGAGCCTGACAGTCGCCGTACTGGTGATGCACGCCATGGGTATGGGGCACCAGGCTGCGGCCTCCCCGATGCCCACTGCGCCGATGAGCTCCATGCCGGTGAGCTCCATGGCGATGACCTCCATTGTGGCAACCGCGTCGGGTTCCGCTACCCCCGACCTGCCCGCCGCAGACGCCGCCCACATCTGCGACCACAACTGCACCGACGCCTCTCACGGTATGGACACCATGGGTGGGCAGATGTGTCTTGCGGTGGTCACGATCGCGACCCTGCTGCTGCTTGGACTGGGGCGAAGCACCCGGGCCCGTGACCTCGCGCTGACGTCTGCGCGCGCCTGGCGCAGCTTGCGGCTCTGGGGGCGAGTGCCTCCGCCGCACCTGACTCCGTCGCTGTCACATCTGTGCATCCTGCGCATCTGAGGTGAGCGCCCGGCCGTCGTCCTCGAGGGCGACCACCGGTAACCCGCGCTCACCCACCCAGATGCACTGACCGATGGAGGAACCACCGATGAACCGCGCCCTGCGCACCCTTGCGCTGCCCGCCGCCCTCGCGACCGCCCTGGCTCTCACCGCCTGCGGGAGCCCATCCGACACCACCACGTCAAACCCCGGCGGCATGCCCAGCATGGGCGCCTCCAGCCCCACCACGGGCAGTCCACCGTCCGCGGGAGCCCCGGCGGAGGGTCCGCACAACGCGGCCGACGTCAGCTTCGCCACGGACATGATCCCGCACCACAGTCAAGCGGTGACCATGGCCACCATGGCGACCACGGCCGCCACGAACGCCGACGTCAAGACCCTGGCCGCGGCCATCTCTGCGGCCCAGGCGCCGGAGATCAAGACCATGTCCGGCTGGCTGGCCGGCTGGGGCGCACCGGTCCCCGACACCGCCGCCGGGGGGCACGACATGGCCGGGATGGGCGGCGGCTCGATGGACGGCATGATGTCCGACCAGCAGATGACCGACCTCGGCGCCACCACCGGAAAGGCCTTCGACCGGATGTGGCTCGAGCTGATGATCAGTCACCACCAGGGCGCCGTCGCCATGTCCACGACCGAGCTGTCGGCCGGTCAGAACCCGGCCGCGAAGACCCTGGCGCAGTCGATCATCGACGGCCAGAGCGCCGAGATCACCACCATGAAGAGGTTGCTGGCCGCCGAGCCGACTTCCTGACCGCACGGGGGTGGGTCCACCACCATCCACCCACCCCAACGGTGGGCATCGGGCCACTAGGCCCGGTGCCTGCCGCCGGTCGGTTTTCATACCCCTACCGGGTAGTGGTAGGTTGACTGGTCCCGACGAAAGGACTGCCCATGAGCACCCAGAGCTGGACTGTGAACGGCATGACGTGCGACCACTGCGTTCGTGCGGTGACGCAGGAGGTCAGCGAGATCGACGCCGTACAGGCCGTCCGGGTCGACCTCACCAGTGGACGACTCACGGTCGACAGCACGCTGCCTCTGGACGAGGACACCGTGGCCGCGGCCGTCGACGAGGCCGGTTACGCGCTCGTCCGGTCATGACCACCCCCACCGCGACCGCATCGAGCAAGGGTCCCGTCCTTCGGGACGTCACCCTCGAGATCACCGGGATGACGTGCGCCTCGTGCGCGATGCGGATCGAGAAGAAGCTCAACAAGATCGACGGCGTCACCGCGAGCGTCAACTACGCGACCGAGAAGGCTGCCGTCTCGTCTCCGGCGGGCGTTGGCACCGACCGGCTCCTCGAGGTCGTTGCGGCCGCCGGCTACCACGCCAGCGTGCCGCGGCCCCCCGAGCAGGAGTCGAGCGCCGAGACGTCGCCCGGTGGGCCACCGGCGGGCAGTGCGAGCGACACGGCCTCGCCAGAGACCCGTGCGCTGCGGCAGCGGCTGGTCATCTCCTGCGTTCTCACCCTGCCGGTGGTCGTGCTCGCGATGGTGCCGGCGTGGCAGTTCACCTCGTGGCAGTGGCTCTCGCTCACCCTCGCGGCACCGGTGGCGGTCTGGGGAGCCTGGCCGTTCCACCGCGCCGCGTGGGTCAACCTCCGCCACGGCGCGACCACGATGGACACCCTCATCTCGATGGGTGTGAGCGCGGCCTTCCTCTGGTCGCTCTGGGCGCTCTTCCTCGGTGACGCCGGCCGGCCCGGGATGCGACACGCCTTCGAGCTGACCCTGCGCCGCGGTGAGGGCAGCAGCTCGATCTACCTCGAGGCCGCCGCCGGCGTGACGACCTTCCTGCTCGCCGGCCGCTACGCCGAGGCACGGGCCAAGCGTCAGGCCGGAGCAGCCCTGCGCTCACTGCTCGAGCTCGGCGTCAAGGACGTCGCCCTCATCCGGGACGGCGTCGAGACGCGGGTGCCGGTCGGGCGCCTCTCGGTCGGCGACGTCTTCGTCGTCCGCCCGGGCGAGAAAGTCGCCACCGACGGGGTCGTCGAGCACGGCAGCTCGGCCCTCGACGTGTCCTTGCTGACCGGGGAGTCCGTGCCGGTCGAGGTCAGCCCCGGCGACGACGTCATCGGGGCCAGTGTCAACGCCGGGGGTCGCCTGCTCGTGCGGGCCACGCACGTCGGCACCGACACGCAGCTGGCGCAGCTCGGGCGGCTCGTGGAGCAGGCCCAGACCGGTAAGGCCGCCGTGCAACGGCTGGCCGACCGGGTATCGGCCGTCTTCGTGCCCGTCGTCATCCTGATCTCGCTCGCCACCCTCGCAGGCTGGCTCGTCGCTGGTGCCGGCGCCCAGGCTGCCTTCACCGCCGCGGTCGCGGTGCTGGTCATCGCCTGTCCGTGCGCCCTCGGTCTGGCGACACCCGTCGCCCTCATGGTGGGCACCGGCCGTGGCGCCCAGCTCGGCATCGTCATCAAGGGCCCGGAGGTGCTGGAGTCGACCCGCCGTGTCGACACCGTGCTGCTCGACAAGACCGGCACGGTCACGACCGGCCGGATGGCCCTCGTCAGCGCTCACGTCAGCGACGGACACGACCACGCCCTGGCCCTGCGTCTCGCCGGGGCCCTCGAGGCCGCCTCGGAGCACCCTGTTGCGCAGGCCGTCGCTGCCGGGGCCCGCGCCGAGGTGGGGCCGCTACCGCCCGTCGACGACTTCGAGAACATGCCCGGCCTCGGCGTGCGTGGCACGGTCGAGGGTCGGGCGGTGACGATCGGCCGCCCCAGCCTCGTGCCCGGCGACCTCGACCCGACCCTGAGCGATGCGCTCTCCGACGCGGCGGCGGCGGGCCGCACCGCCGTCGTCGTCACCGTCGACCACGCGCCGTACGCCGTCCTCGTCGTCGCCGACACGATCAAGGACTCCAGCGCCCTCGCCGTGCGCGAGCTGCGCGACCTCGGACTGACCCCTGTGCTGCTCACCGGAGACCATGAGGCCGTGGCCCGCAACGTCGCTGCACAGGTCGGCATCGACGAGATCGTCGCCGACGTGCTGCCACAGGGCAAGGTCGACGTGGTCCGCGCCCTCCAGGAGCAGGGGCGGGTCGTGGCCATGGTCGGCGACGGAGTCAACGACGCCGCCGCGCTCGCGCAGGCCGACCTCGGCCTGGCCATGGGCACCGGCTCCGACGTCGCCATCGAAGCCTCCGACCTGACCCTCGTACGCGGCGACCTGCGCTCGGCGGGCGACGCGATCCGCCTCTCCCGACGCACGCTCGGCGTCATCCGGGGCAATCTCTTCTGGGCGTTCGCCTACAACGTTGCCGGGCTCCCGCTGGCCGCTGCCGGTCTGCTCAACCCTATGCTCGCCGGAGCCGCCATGGCGCTGTCATCCCTCTTCGTCGTCGGCAACAGCCTCCGGCTGCGAGGCTTCACCGGGCACTCCACGACCTCCGCGCGGCAGAAGGGCTGAGCCATGACCGACCTCCCGATCGACCCGACCGGCGTCCCCGGTGAGCCAGAAGCCCCGCACGGCTACATCGGCAACAAGGACGCCTACCTCGCCCGACTGCGGCGCATCGAGGGCCAGGCCCGCGGGCTGCAGCGGATGGTCGAGCAGGACACCTACTGCATCGACATCCTCACCCAGGTCTCAGCGATCACCAAGGCGCTGCAGGCGGTCTCGCTCGGCCTGCTGGAGGACCACCTGCGTCACTGCGTCGTCGACGCCGTCGCCCAGGGGGGCGCTGAGGCCGACGAGAAGCTCGCCGAGGCCTCCGCCGCCATCGCCCGCCTCGTGAGGTCCTGAGCGCGCATGGCCTACGTCTCGCTGCTCCTGCTGCTCGGCGCCGGTCTGGTCGCAGTCGCCACGCTGTACGGCGGCCACCGGCTCACCCATCACGCCCTGCCCTCCCCGACGCTGCCGTTCCTGTCGGGGGCGCTGCCCACCGAGCACGCCCTGTCGCGCTTCCACGCCCGGTGGTACGTCGCGACCCTGCTCTTCCTCGCCTTCGACGTCGAGATGCTCTTCATGTACCCCTGGGCCGTCGTCGTCGGCAGCGAGGGCCTCGGGTCGGTCGTCGAGATGTTCGCCTTCCTCGGCGTCCTGCTCGTCGGGGTGCTGTGGGCCTGGCGCGAAGGGGCGCTGCGGTGGGCCTGAGCAAGGCCCTCGCCCACCTCGCCTCGCGGCGCCTGCACGTGCTCCTCGTCGAGCACCCGGGGGCCTTCGTGACGCGGGCCCGGGCCGAACGCGCCGTCATCGCCCGAGGATGGGTGCTCGCCACGTCTCCCGCCGATGCCGATGCGCTCCTGGAGTGCGGCGCCGCCAGCGACGAGCCGCAGACCACGGCCGTCGAGCACGTCTGGTCGCAGGTTCCTGGGCCCCGGAGCCGAGGCAGGCTCGAGACGGTCGTCGAGATCGGACCGACGCTCAACGCCCTCGTCGCCGACTACCGCCAGTGGTCGGCGAAGCAGGCCCGGCCGGAGCCCGGTCCGGAGCGCCCGGACGACCAGCAGGAGCCGGACGACGGGCACGACGACCACGACCGGCAAGACGGCGGCCAGGGCGAGGGCGACGACATGCATGACATGGGCGACATGGACGGCATGGACGGCATGGACGGCATGGACGGCGACATGGACATGGACATGTCCGGCCCGGGCGGGATCGCGCTGGCCTCCGGGTGGGACGACGACCGGGACGGTCTCGAGATGGACGTGCTGCACCTGACGCTCGGACCGGTCCTCGCCTCGTGGCCGGCCGGGCTCGTCGTCACCGCCACCCTTTCCGGCGATGTGATCGCTGGCGTCGAGGTCGACGTCCCCCCCGCTGACGCTCACGCCGGGACCACTACTCCCACGCACACCGACACCCACACCGAGGCGGCACTCACCGTGACGGCCTACCGGCTCGACGCAGCCGCCCGGGTGCTGGACCTCGCCGGAGCGGACGTCCTCGCGGCCCGGGCCCGGTCCGCCCGCGACCAGGTCCTCGACGGCGAGGCCCCCGATCTCGTCGACCTGTGCCGTCGGGTGGCGCGGTCACGGGCCCTGCGCCGATCCCTGCGCCGCGTCGGCCCGGTCGGCCCCCAGCAGGCCGCCGACCACGGATGGCCCGGTTCCTGGGTCGGTGACGCCTACGACCGCCTCCTGCGGCTCACCGCGACCAGCACCGAGACGCCCTCTGCCGCAACAGGTCTCCATACCCTTGGCACGGCCCTTCCCGACCTGCTCGTGGGCTCCGAGCTCGCGTCCGCCCGGCTGACCGTCGCCAGCCTCGTGGGCCAGCGGTCATGACGCTCACCCCGGTGTGGTGGACTCTGGCCTTCCTCCTCGTCTTCGCCACCCTCGCCGCGTCCGTGCACGGCGCCCTCGCCGCACGCACCCTCGGTGCGTCCCCGGGAGTGGGGGCCCTGCTCCCCGCGACCGAGACCGCCCGTCTCCTGCGCCAGGACCGACGCACCCTGCTGGCGGCCGACTCCCCGCTGTGGCGTATCGGCGGCGCCGGGCTCGCCCTCATCCCCCTGCTCATGGCCGCAGTCATCCCCTTCGGGCCCCCCGCCGTGCTGGACTCACCCATCGGGATCGTCTGGTTCAACACTGCCGACGTCGTCGTCTGGGCCCTGGTCTGGCTGCTGGGCTGGGGCGCCAACTCGACCTACGCCCTCGTCGGGGCCTTCCGCTTCCTCGCCACGGCGCTGGCCTACGAGCTACCCCTGATGTTCGCCCTCACGACGCCTGCGGTCGCCGCCAGCAGCCTGCGGGTCAGTGACGTCGTTGCTGCCCAGCACGGGCTCTGGTACGTCGTGTGGATGCCGGTCGCCTTCCTCGTCACCCTGCTCGGTGTCGTCGGCTTCTCGGTCTGGGGCCCCCTGTCGCCGGCCGCCGCACCAGACCTCGCCGGTGGGGTGCTGGCCGAGCTCTCCGGCCCCGACCGGCTGCTCGCGAGCGCCGGGCGCTACCTGCTGCTCACGGCCGGATCCGCCTTCGCCACCGCACTGTTCCTCGGCGGCACCCAGGGCCCGCTCCTGCCGGGGTGGGCGTGGATGAGCCTCAAGACCCTCGTGGTCGTCGTGGCCCTGGTCGCTGTCCGCGGCCGCCTGGCCCTGCTACGGCCGGACCGCTTCCTCGAGGTGGGCTGGCTGGTCCTGCTCCCGCTCGCGCTGGCCCAGCTGCTCGTCGTCTCGCTGGTGGTGGCGTCATGAGCACCGCCCGTCCCCGACGCCGGTTCGAGAAGGGAGGCCAGCCGTGATCGTGGTCTTCCTGCTCCTCGCCGCGGTCTCGGTCGTCACCGGGGCCCTGGTCTTCGTGGTCGACTCGATGGCGCGCGCCACCTACGCACTGGCGTTGTCGTTCGTCGCGGTCGCGGTCGCCCTGCTGACCTTCGGCCTGACCTACCTGGGGGTCATCACCATCCTCATGATGGTGATGGAGATGGCGATCATGGCCGTCTACATGATCATGTTCATGGGGATGAACCCTGCGCTCATGCCGATGGACATGGTCCACGGGAAGCGGCCGGCCCTGGCCGTCTCCGTCGGGATCTTCGCCCTCCTCGTGGTCGGTATCGTCGTGGCCCCGTGGTCGGGCGCGGCCGGATCGGCGTCAGCGCCCACCTCCGACATCGCGGCCCTCGGCCACACCCTCATGGGCAGCAAGATGCTCGTGATGATGTCGGTGAGCCCGATCATGTTCGCCACCATCGTCGGTGGGGTGGTGCTCGCCTCGGGGCGCACCCGCTACGACCGCTTCGGCGACGACCTCGACCACCCCGCCCAGGACCCGACACCCGGTGGGGTAGGCCGGTGACCCTGCAGGTCGTCCTCGTGGTCGCCGCGGCCCTCTTCTGCGTCGGGCTCTACGGCGCCCTCTCCCAGCAGGTCGTCGTGATGGTGATGATGGGGCTCGAGCTGATGATCAACGCCCTCGTCCTCGCTGCCGGAGCGATGTGGGCCTTCCTGGCCCCGCAGCCCACCGGCGAGGTACTGCTACTCGTCGTCCTCGCCGTGATGACCCTCGAGATGGCCATGGGTTTCGCGGTCGCCGTCCTGGTCCACCGTCGGCGCGGCAGCGACATGACCGACATGGCGGGAGACCTCGCCGGATGAGGCATACATGAGCCCGCACCTGAGCCTGCTGGCGTGGGCCCTGCCCGTCGTGCCCGCCGTCGCAGGGGCCGCGCTGGCCCTGACCCGTCCCACGTCTCGCCGAGTCGCGCACGGCGCCACCCTGAGCGCCGCCGCGGCCACCCTGGCCCTCACCCTCGTCGCCGC
>JALYVC010000229.1 GCA_030853445.1 Actinomycetota bacterium
TCCGTCCCCTGGTCACCGGCGCCGGTGTCGCTCCCGAGGTCGCGAGCGCCGCTCCGGGACGGCGAGAAGGCGACCGCGTGCACGACCGACACGGCCACCCAGCAGACGGCGAGCACGAGGAGGAACCGGTTGAGCGCGTCGGTCCAGGACGTGACACCGCTGTAGGCATCGATGAGCACGGGGGAGCACAGGACCAGGCTGGGCAGCAGGACCGGCCGGGAGAACGGGCTCACGGCGTCAGCGCCATCGCGGCGAGCGAGACCACACCGACCGAGCGCACCTGGGTGCACCCGACGAGCTCCTGGTAGGAGAGCACGGGTAGCCCGGAGATGCTGGCCCGGAGCAGGCGCCTCAGGGCCGGCCTGATCTGGGGGGCGCAGACGAGTACCGGTCGCACGTTGGCCTCCTCGGCCTCCCTCCCGAGCTGGCTCAGCTGGTCCATGAAGGACTGGCCGAGGTCGGGGTCGAGGGCGAGCTGGGGGCCGACGTCGGTGGGCCGCATAGCCTCGAGCAGCATCTGCTCCAGGCGCGGTTCCATGCTGATCACGTGCGCCACACCGCCGGACGCGTGTGGCGCGATGATGGCCGGCCCCAGCGCGCTCCGGGCGCTCTCGACGAGGCCGTCGAGGTCCTTGGAGGCCTGGGCGCGCATCGACAGGGCCTCGAAGATGCGTACGAGGTCGCGGATCGACACGCCCTCGTCGAGAAGCGCCTGCAGGACGCGCTGGACCTCGCCGAGGCTCAGCTGCGCCGGGGTGAGCTCCTCGACCACGACGGGGTGGGACCGCTTGACGACGTCGGTCAGCAGTCGCACGTCCTCGCGCCCGAGCAGTCGCGCGGCGTGCGCCGTGACGACCTCGGCGATGTGGGTGGTGATGACCGAGCTGCGGTCGACGACGGTGGCCCCGCTGAGCTCGGCGTGGTTGCGCAGCTCGGCCGAGATCCACTTCGCCTCGAGACCGAAGACGGGTTCCTGGGTGAGGGTGCCCGGGATCGAGTCGAGGTAGTCACCGATGGCCAGGACCTGACCGCGGGGGGCCTCGCCCCGGGCGACCTCGATCCCGAAGAGCTTGATGACGTAGGTGTGCATCGGGAGCTCGATGTCGTCTCGAGTGCGCATGGGCGGGATGAGGACGCCGATGTCGTTGGCGACCTTGCGCCGCAGCGACTTGACCCGCTGCAGCAGGTCGCCGCCGACCGCCGGGTCGACGAGGTCGATGATGTCGGCCGAGAGGTCGAGTCCGAGGGGGTCGATCTGGATCTCCTCGATGAGGTCCTCCGGTGTCTGCGCCGTCGGGGTGGCGAGCGCGGCGACGGCTGCGCCGCTCGAGCCGTCGTCGTCACCGGGCACCCGCGTGGAGGCCAGCAGCATGAGACCACCGGCGAAGATGAACGGCAGCTTCGGCAGGCCGGGGATCGTGCAGAGGGCGAGGGCCGCTCCGCCGGCCACCCGCAGCGGCATCTGCTGGGCCCCCATCTGGCGCAGGATGTCGGAGCCCATGTCGTCCTCGGTCGTCGACCGGGTGACGATGAGACCGGTCGCGACCGAGAGGAGGAGGGCGGGGACCTGCGACACCAGGCCGTCGCCAACCGACAGGAGGCTGTAGGTCGAGACCGCCTCCGAGAGCGACATCCCCTTCTGCGCGACGCCGACCGCGAAGCCGCCGATCAGGTTGACCAGCGTGATGACGACCGCGGCGATGGCGTCACCCTTGACGAACTTCGACGAGCCGTCCATCGCTCCGTAGAAGTCGGCCTCGGCGTGCACCTCGGCGCGCCGTGTCCGGGCCTGGTCCTCGTCGATGAGGCCCGAGTTGAGATCGGCGTCGATGGCCATCTGCTTGCCCGGCATGGCGTCGAGCGTGAAGCGGGCGCCCACCTCGGCCACCCGTCCGGCACCGTTGGTGATGACGACGAACTGGATGACGAGCAGGATGGCGAAGACGATCAGTCCGACGATCAGGGACCCGCCGACCACGAAGTGCCCGAAGGTGCCGATGACGTCGCCGGCGTAGCCGTCCAGCAGCACGAGCCGGGTGGCGCTGACGTTGAGCGCGAGCCGGAAGAGCGTGAGCACCAGGATGAGCGCGGGGAACGCCGCGAAGTCGATGGGTCTGCGCACGAACATGGCGGTCAGGAGCACCAGCAGCCCGACCGTGATGTTGAGGGCGATCAGGCCGTCGAGCACCATGGCCGGCAGCGGGACCACCAGCATGATCACGACGAAGACGATCGCGAGGGGAACGCTCAGCTGGGTCGCGCGCTTCACGGGGGACTGCCTCTCGTACTGCTCGCCGAATCGCCTTGGCCGTCCTGGCTCGTCAAGAAGCCGTCCTGGCCTCGGACCTAGGGTCGGCCGATGGCCGGCGCACCTGAGGGGTTCCGGCGACGACGCCCAGCGGGGAGCACGGTCGGCAGGTCGTCCCCGGGGCGCGGGGAGCGGTGCTCCCCACCGTGCTGTCCCTGGGTGCGGCGGCTGATGACGAAGGCGAGCACGGTCGCCACCGCTGCGAACAGCTCGGGGGGGATCGTCTGGCCGACCTTGGTCGCGGTGTAGAGGGAGCGGGCCAGCGGCACGTCGCGCACCAGGGGGACCCGCGCCTCGGTCGCCTTGGCCCGGATGGCGGCTGCGACCGCGCCCGCGCCCCGGGCGACCACGGTGGGGGCACCCCGCTCGGGGTCGTAGCGCAGGGCTACAGCCACGTGCGTGGGGTTGACCAGCACCACGTCTGCGGTGGGGATGTCGGCCATCATCCGGTTGCGCGCCATCGCGAGCTGACGCGAGCGGATCGCCCCCTTGAGCATCGGGTCGCCCTCCGACTGCTTGTACTCCTGCTTGACCTCTTCCTTGGTCATCCGCGTCTGCTTCCCGATCCGTCGCCGGGCCATGGCGTAGTCGGCGCCGGCCAGCACCAGCCCCGCGAGCGCGACGTTGTGCAGCAGGCTGAGGCTCGCGTCGGAGATGGCGCCCAGCACGTGGGGGATGGGCAGCATGCCCCCGACCAGCGGCATCATCGCCCTGATCCCCGAGTAGACCAGCAGGCCGACCACCGAGCTCTTGAGGAGCATCTTCAGCCCCTCCCACAGAGCCTGCGGACCGAAGATGCGCTTGGCCCCCTTGAGCAGGTTGAGCTTGTCGAGCTTGGGTTTGACCGCCTTGGTCGACACGAAGAAACCACCCTGCGCCAGGGCCGCCGCGACGGCGACCACCATCACCGAGACCCCGACCACCAGCACGGTCGTGAACACGTGCTGAGCGCCTCGTCGCAGGAGCATGGCCACGCCAGGGGTCGTCGGGTGGGCGCCGAAGCGCAGGCAGTCGGCGAGCAGCTGCTGGAGGGCGTCGAGCTCGCGGCCGACGGCCGTGGGCATTGCCATCCCCAGGAGGAGCACCACCGACCAGGCGCCGAGGTCCGGGGTACGGGCCACCTGCCCCTGCTTGCGGGCGTCCTTGCGGCGCTTGGCTGTCGGCTTCTCGCTCTTCTCCCCCGCCACGGCGTCAGCCCGCCCCGACGAGCGTGGCCATCGCCTGGTTGGCCAGGTTGCTGAGTCGTTCCACCGCGGTGGGCAGCACGGGGAAGGAGAGCCCGAGGATCAGCAGGACCAGTCCGATCTTGGCGGGGAACATCACGTTGATGGCGTTCAGCTGGGGGGCCACCTTGGTCAGCAGCGCCAGCCCCAGGTCGGCGATGAAGAGCACCGCGATCATGGGGAGGGCGATCTGCACGGCCGAGATGAACATCAGCGACAGACCGGTCGAGAGGACGTCGGCGGTGCGGGGCAGGGACGGCGCCTGGCCCACGGGCAGGAAGTGGAAGGTGCGCAGAAGCCCGCCGATGACGAGCAGGTGGGCGTTGGTCACGAAGAGGAGCGCGGTGGCGAGCATCTGGTGGAACTTGCCGAAGACCGTGTTCATGTTCAGCCCCAGCGGGTCGAAGGCCTGGGGCAGGGAGAAGCCCCCGAAGAGGTCGATCATGGTGCCGGCCGCAGCGACCGCAGTCAGCATGAGGTAGGTGACGAAGCCCAGCGCGGCCCCGATCACGGTCTGGGTGACGACGGCCACGATCAGGGCAGGCGCCGTCTGCGGCACCGCCGGCGCCGCGGTGGCGGAGGTCACGCCGAAGGCCAGCCCCATGGCGAGCACCACCTTCGCGGTGTTCGGGACGACCTTGGAGGAGAAGGGCGGCACGACGACGAGCCACGCGATGATGCGCACGGCCGCGAGCAGATAGGCCGTGAGCGCGTCGCCGGCCAGGGCGATGGTCATCGGTGGGTCACCGCAGCATGGCGGGCAGCTGCTCGTACAGGCTGACCGTGAACGTGATCATGGTGTGCAGCATCCAGTTGCCGCACAGCAGCAGGGCGATCCCGACGCCGATGACCTTCGGGACGAAGGCCAGGGTGACCTCCTGGATCTGCGTCATCGACTGGAAGACCGAGACGGTGAAGCCGATCACCAGCGACGTCGCGAGGATGGGTGCCGAGAGCTCGAGCGCCACCATCATGGTGCGCAGGGCGATGTCGATGATCGAGGCGTCGGTCATGGCTAGGTGTAGCTCGCCACGAGGGACTTGATGACCAGGGCCCAGCCGTCGACCATCACGAACAGCAGCAGCTTGAAGGGCAGCGAGACCATGACCGGCGGCATCATCATCATGCCCAGCGCCATCAGGGCGCCGCTCACCACGATGTCGATGACCAGGAAGGGGATGAAGATGACGAATCCGATGATGAAGGCCTCCTTCAGCTCACTGAGGACGAAGGCCGGAATGAGGGTGGTCAGCTCGACGTCCTCGTTCGACTTGGGCTGAGGCCGCTTGGCGACGTCGGTGAGCAGCTGCAGCTCGGCGTTGTCGGTGTGGGCCAGCATGAACGCCTTCAGCGGCTTGCTGCCGTCGGTGAAGGCCTGCGCCGAGGTCTTGGTGCCGTTCATGTAGGGCTGCAGCCCGCTGGTGTTCATCTGTGACAGCACGGGACCCATGATGAACAGGCTGAGGAAGAGAGCGAGCCCGGTCAGCACCTGGTTGGGCGGCGTCTGCTGCAGGCCGAGCGCGTTGCGGGTCAGCCCGAGGACCACGAGGATCTTGGTGAAGCTCGTGCACGTCAGCAGGAGGGCGGGAAGCAGCGACAGCAGCGTGACGGCGAGGATCACCGACACGGAGGTGCCGGGCTTGTCCGTCAGCCCACCGAGCTGCACGTTGACGGTGCCCGGATCGGGCGCCGTCGTCCCGCGCGGACCGGCCGGGCCGACCGGGCCTGACGACGGCACCTTCGTGCCCGCCGTCGTACCCGTCGTGGTGGTCGACGTGGGGGCCGGGGTCGGCAGGGTGACACCCGGGCTGGCGGGCGCGGCGGAGACGGTCGTGCTGGTGAGGACCGACGTCGACGGTGCGGCCGCCGACGCCGACGGAGCCAGCACGGTGGTGAGCGCGACGACGAGCCCTGCGGCGGCTCCGAGCCGGTGGAGGAGGCTCAACGGGCTCGACCCCTCGCTGCGGTGACGGCGTCGCGCCAGGTCTGGGGGGCGAGCAGCGACCCGGTCAGCCGGGTGCGCCCGAGGGGCAGGGCGGGCGCCCGGTGGACGTCGGCGGTGAGGGCGTCCTGCAGGTCGCGCTCGAAGTCGTCGTCGGTCTCGTGGGCGTCCTGGGCGCCGAGGCGGTCGTGTCGGCCGGTGGGTGCCGGCTCGCGGGCTGCCTCGGCCTCCTCCGGTGAGAGCTCGGCCAGGAGACTGACCTGGTGCTCGGTTGTGCCGAGCACGAGCACCCGGGAGCCGACCGAGACGACGGCGACGGCGGTCGAGCGGCTGAGCGGCTGCCGGTGCAGGACCCTGACGACCGATCGTGAGGTCCCGCCGAAGCGGCGACCGACCACCCTCGAGATGAGGATCAGCAGGCCGACGACGACGGCGAGCGAGAAGACCAGCCTGATGACCAGCTCGGCCATGTCAGATCGCGGCCGAGGCGACGATCTCGGTGACCCGCAGGCCGAAGTCCTCGTCGACGACCACGACCTCGCCGCGGGCGATCAGGCGACCGTTGACCAGCAGGTCAGCCGGGCTGCCGGCTGCCCGGTCGAGCTCGAGGACGTCTCCGGGCGACAGGGCCAGCAGCTCGCGCACCGTCAGGCGCGTCCGACCGAGCTCGACGGTCAGCTCCATGTCGACACCGTGCAGCATCTCGATCCCTCGACGAGGTCCCGACGGCTCCATCGTCGCGGGTCCGGCCCCGGGGGGTGGGATGGGCAGGGACGGGTCAGGGGCGAACGCGTTGCGGTTGGTCGGCGGGGGGACGACAGGCGTCAGTGCACCGGCACCGATCAGGACGCACGCCGCGAATCCCGTGCCGATGAGGGGCACCGCGACGACGTCGCCGCCCATGGTCTCCGGGACCAGGTCGCACGCCATCTCCCGGGCCGGCTCGGCCGCGTACCCGAGAGCCGAAGCGGCTGCGTCGAGGGCGGGCTGGACCGCCGCCGCGAGGTCAAGGCCGGGGGATGGGCTGGAGGCGAGCGCCTCGACGAGGTCCGCGGCGACCAGCATCCCGATCGACTCGGGGCGGCCGGTGAGGCTCGCCACCACGCCGACAGCGAACATCGGCAGCAGCTGCTCGAACCCCGGCTGCGGGCTGCTGGCGTTGAGGGGCGTCTGGGAGGGCAGGACCGCTGCGGCGGCAGCCGCGGCCTCTCCTGCCAGCTCGTCCGGGGTCGCCTCGGCGAGTGGGATGGTCGGTGCGGTGGTCATCGGGCCTCCTGGGTGGTGCCCACGATCAGGGCGGCGAGCCGGGGACCCTTGGTCCCCGGGGTGGCTTGGGCGAACGCGGTGCCGTCGGCCGTGACCTCGAGGGGTGCGGCCGCGGGGTGAGAGAGCCGGATGACGTCGCCGAGGGCGAGGTCGGCGAAGACGTCGGGTGAGATGCGGGTCCTGCGGAAGCGCACTGTCAGCTCGACCGGGACGACCTCGAACTGCTCGCGCAGGAGCCCGGCCGAGTGGGCACGCAGTGACCGCTCGCGGTCGGAGACGGGCGCCGGTGCGGCGGCGGCGACGAGGTGGGGCAGCAGCCCGTTGAAGGGCAGGCACAGCGTCAGGCGGTAGGACCGCTTGTCGACGAGAAGGTCGAAGCTGACGATGACCATCACGTCGGCAGCGCCGGCGACCTGGGCGAACTGTGGGCTGTACTCGACCCCGGTCACGACCGGGTCGATGTGCAGCGTGCCCTCGAGGGAGTAGCGCATCTCGCCGAGCAGGCGCAGGACGAACTTGCCGATGACCCCGCCCTCGATCTCGGACAGGGCCCGCTGCGGCTGGTCGTCCGACCCCGGGCCCCCGAGCATGTGGTCGACGCAGGTCATGGCGGCTGACATCGGTAGCTCGAGCATGCACGAGCCGAGGATGGGGTCAGCCGAGAAGATGGACAGGTAGGTCAGGCCGCCGAGCGACCCGATGTACTCCGCGTAGCTGCGTTGGTCGATCGACGCCAGGGTGACCGAGCACACGGTGCGCAGGGTGGAGGTGAACAAGGTGGTGGCCTGGCGGGCGAAGTCGTCGTAGGCCAGCTGCAGGATGCGCGAGTGCTCGCGCGAGAGCTGGAGCGGTCGCCGGAAGTCGTAGGGCACGACCGAGCCCGTACGGCGGAGTCCGGAGCCCTTGCGGGAGACCTGCGGTGTTGTCACAAGAGGACGCATCGTCCTGCGAAGTCGGCACCTGAGGGGAAACCCCCTACTGGGTCACGAACTGCGTGAAGTAGATGTCCATCACCGTCTTCTCGTAGAGCTCGCGAACCCGCTTCAGCAGCTCGGCCTTGAGCTTCGCGCGCACCTTGACGTCGTTGACGTCGGCGACGGTCTGGCCGCTGAAGACCCCGATGGTCGCGTCCAGGGCCTTGCCGCCGTCGGCCTCCGCCCCGGCGGTGGAGGTCATCTGGAGCGAGATCCCGACCCGTAGGTAGTGCTCCCCCGAGAGGTTGATCTGAATCGCGTCGAGGGGGACGACGATCCCGGCCACGTCCTTCGGGACCGTCGTGGGGCCCTTCTTCATCACGAGGAAGTAGAAGGCTCCGCCCCCACCGAGCACCAGGACCGCCGCGATGATGATGATGATGAGCATCTTCTTGCTCTTGGGTGCCGCCGCCTCGGCGTCGGTTCCGTTCTTCTTGGCCAACGTGGTGACGCTCATCAGTGCGCCCCTCCTGTCTGGGTCGTGGGGGTTGAAAGCAGTGGTTCAGGTGAGGGAGATCTTCTTCAGCAGTGCCTGCGTCTCGGCGGGCAGCTTGGTCAGGACGACGATGTCGACCCGCTTGTTGACGTCCTGGGAGCCGGGCGTGGCCGGGTTCACGAGTGGTCTGGTGTGTCCGAAGGCGGCGGCAGTCATGCGGTCGTTGTCGATGCCGGCGCTCTCGTTGAGGTAGCGCAGCACCTGCACCGCCCGCGCGGACGACAGCTCCCAGTCGGTGGGGAAGTACCTCGGCTTGACGTTCACCTGGTTGGTGTGACCGTCGATCTCCAGGCGCTGGGGCAGACCAGCCAGCACCGGGGCCAGCGCCGCGACAATCTGCTGACCGCGCGGGGTGAGCTGGGCCATGTCGGGCTCGAAGACCACGTGGCGCGAGACCAGGCTGATCACGAGCCCACGCTGGTCGATCGCGGCCTGCACGTCCTGCCCGAGCCCCTTCTTGTTCAGCGTCGCCGAGATCCGCTTCCACACCTTGGTCAGCGACGAGGACTCGGCGTCGGCGCTGGCCTGGTTGCGGTCGGCCGCGAGCCGCTGGGTCTTGGCGACGGCGCTGAGCACCTCCTTCTGGTCGCCCGGAGGCAGGTCGACCACGGTCTGGTTGGGGGCGATCGGGGCCGCGACCGACGTCCCGGGCTCCGAGAGGATCGAGCTGGAGCCGTCCAGCACGCTAGTCGACTGGCCGAACCCGGCAGCCATGCCGGCCTTAAGCGCGTTGAACTTCTTCTGGTCCACGGTGCTCATGGCGAACATGACGACGAAGAGCACCATGAGCAGCGTCATCATGTCGGCGTAGCTGACCAGCCAGCGCTCGTGGTTCTCGTGCTCCTCCTCGTGGCCCCCCTTCCTGTGCCCTGACATCTCAGGCTGCCTCGGCCTCGCTGGCGCCGTTGGCCAGCAGGGAGCGCAGCTTCTGGGCCACGATCCGGGGGTTGGAGCCGGCCTGGATGGCCGCGATGCCCTCGATGGCGATCTCCATGCGTCCGCACTCGAGCTCGCTCAGCCGCTTCAGACGGCTGCCGAGCGGGAGGAAGATGACGTTGGCCGAGGTGATGCCCCACAGGGTGGCGATGAAGGCGGCGGCGATGAGGTGACCGAGCTTCCCGGGGTTGGAGAGGTTCTCCAGCACGTGCACGAGACCCATGACGGTGCCGATGATGCCGATGGTGGGCGCATACGCCCCGGCGTCGGCCCAGAACTTCGCCGCCTGCTTGTCGGCGGCCCGCTTGGCGTAGACCTCCGACTCGAGGATGTCGCGCAGCTCCTCGGGGTCGGTGCCGTCGATCGCCATCGTGATGCCGCGCTGCAGGAAGGGGTCCTCGACCGACTTGACCGAGTCCTCCAGCGCGAGGAGGCCCTCCTTGCGTGCCTTCTCAGCGAGTGAGACGACCGTGGGGACGAGATCGCTCGCGGGAGCCACACCCCCGGTGAAGGCCCGGGTCAGGGAGGTGCCCGCGTTCTTCGCGTCGGCCATGGTCCCCCCCGCCACGGTCACGAGCAGGCTCGTCGCGAAGATGAGGATCAGCGCAGGGGGGGCCAGCAACGCCATGGGGTTGCCACCCTCCATGACGTTGACACCGACCACGACGACGAAGCCGCCGACGATGCCGATCGCGGGTGCCGGGTCCATCAGCGCTCCGCGGGCAGAGGCGCGACCGCCGCCAGGTGCGGCGTCGTGGTGAACGCGTTGGGGTGCGAGCGGGAGTCGATCGAGTCGAGCTGCTGCGGGCGGCAGCTCATCGCGAGGATGTCGCTGCGCAGGAGCCGGATGGCCTGCATCACGGCCTGCGGGGACTCGAGGACGACGTACTTCTTCCCGTCGACCAGTGAGATGACGGTGTCCGGTGTGGAGTCGATGCGCTCGATGAGGTCGGCGTTCAACACGAACACGGATCCTGAGATGCGGGTGAGCGTGATCATGTCGCACCTTCCTAGTGCTGGAGTTCGCGGCCGTCCGTGGCCGCTCACCATGTCCATCGGCCAGGAGCCGGCAGACCTTAAGCGAACGCCACGGACGGTCACACCGATATCAGCGCTTCATGTTGATCAAGGAGTCGAGCACCTGGTCTGACGTCGTGATGACCTTCGAGCTCGCCTCGAAGCCACGCTGGGCCAGGATCAGGTTGGTGAACTCGGCACCGAGGTCGACGTTCGACATCTCGACGGCACCGCCGACGAGGGTGCCGAGCCGCCCGGTGCCGACGGTGCCGAGCTGGGGTGTGCCGGAGCTGGCCGAGGCGCGGTACGCCGTCTCACCGACCTTGTCGAGCCCCATCGGGTTGGTGAAGTCGGCGAGCGCGATCTGGCACAGGTCGCGCGGCACGCTGTCGGAGAACTGGGCGGTCACCTTGCCGTCGATGCCGATGCCGTACGACGTCATCGTGACGCCGGGCGGCACGGGCGGCTGGGCGTTGGTCGTGTCGAGCGACACGTCGACGAGCCCACCGGTGGGCAGACCGGCGGCGTCGAGGGCGTAGCCCTGCACCCGTGAGCCGGTGGGGGTCACGAGGGTGCCGGTGTTGTCGAAGGTGAAGGAGCCCGCCCGGGTGTACAGGTTGTCGGGGCCCTTCTTGACGACGAACATGCCGTCGCCCGAGATCATCAGGTCGGTGGTGCGGCCGGTCGACTGGGTCGAGCCCTGGTTGAAGTTGGTGCTGGTGGCGGCCACCTGCACGCCGAGGCCGATCTGGATGGCGTTGGTGCCACCACGGCTCGCGTTGGCGGCGCTGGAGGCGGTCAGCATCTGGCTCAGGGTGTCCTGGAAGACGGTGCTGCTGGACTTGAAGCCGAGCGTGTTGGCGTTGGCGATGTTGTTGCCGGTGACGTCGAGCATGGTCTGGTTGGCACGAAGGCCGCTGATGCCGGCGAAGAGTGAACGGAGCATGGGGGATTCCTCTCGGTGTCGACAGCCGCGATGGTGGGCTGCCGTGGGGGACGAAGGTCAGGCGGTTGGGGTGGAAGCGGTGACGCGGGATGGTCGTAGGCCGACGACGTCCGTCAGGCGCCGGTGGTGCTCGGGGTGGACGGGGCTGACGGGGCTGACGGGGCAGCCCTGACCGACGTGACCTCGTTCATGGGCACGCTGCCGGAGCCCACGGAGAGCACCGGCCCCTTGCTGCCGAAGGTCACGCCGTCGACGGTGCCGGAGGCCGTGACCCCCGAGGCGTCGGTCCAGCTGACGCTGCGCCCCACCAGACTGCTGGCGCCGAAGGCCATCGACGCCGTGAGCATCTGGTTGGTCGCGTCGGCGAGGGTCTGCATCTTCTCCAGCGAGCTGAACTGCGCCGACTGCGACAGGAACGCGCTCGGGTCGGTCGGGTTGCTGGGGTTCTGGTAGCGCAGCTGCGCGACGAGCAGCTGCATGAAGGTGTCCTTGTCGGACGGTTTGGTCGAGCTGGTGGTGTCGGTGGCACCCCCGATCGGGTCACCGAATATGCCTGTGGGTGTGGCGATCACGGCGTTGACGGTCATCTGCTTCCCTCCTACATCGTCAGGTCCACGCCTGAGGCGTGGTCGAACGGAAGACCGGCTCCGGGCCGGACGGCCCGTCGTGCGGTCAGGTGGATGCCGTCCGTGGCGATCTGCCCACTACCCGTCCCTGGGTGGTGGTGGTCCTGGGTGCGAGGCTGGCCCTGCGCGGACCCACCGGCCGTGTCGGCGGTGGATCCCTGCGAGCTGCTCCACGACGAGCTCGTGGAGCTGCTGGCGGCTCCCGACGGGTCGCGCACCTCGACGTGCGCGCTCTGGGCTCCGGCCTGCTCGAGCAGCCGGTGCAGGTCGGGGGACGTCTGCATCAGTGCCACGCGGGCCTCGTCCCCGGCGGCGAAACGCACCTGGACGTCGCCCGCGCGGACGGTCAGCACGATCCGCACCTCACCGAGAGCCTTCGGGTTCAGCTGCAGGACGATCCGGTGGACGCCCTCGCCGGAACCCACCAGGCGAGCCGTCTCCGGGAAGACCTGGGCGGCGACCGCCTGGGCAGCCGGGCCGGCTTCCGTCGCCGTCACGGGCGTCGTGGTCACTACTGCCGTCACGGGGGCGCCGGGCGCAGCCGTGGGCAGGCTCGGAGCGGGAGCGGGAGTGGGAGTGGGAGTGGGGGCCGGGTCGGACGTCGCGGGAGTCGACCCGGAGGGTACGGGTGCCGTCACGTCGTCGAGCGGCCTGCCGCCCG
>JALYVC010000073.1 GCA_030853445.1 Actinomycetota bacterium
CGCCCTGGCTGCGGCGACCTGGTCGGCCGACGGGAACACCGGGGCCGGTTGGTCGGCCCGGGCCGTCGGTCCGACGAGCCCACCTACCGTCACCGTGGCCACGAGACCCCCGGTGATCGACGCGACGACGACTCGCCGGACCCGCGCGGATCGACTGCCGCCGCCGGTGCGCTGGGGGCTGGTGGGCAGGGGACGCTGCGTGGGGGTCACGTCGCCGGGTCCTTCGTCTCGCGGGGAGGTGCTCGGTCTGTCGCACGGACTGTCGTGCTCGCGCCCAGCTCATCCGCGTCGCGGTGGTGTCCCCAGGAGGGCGGCGGAGCCGCGACACCCACGTGTCGGTGGGTGACACGGGCGGAGCCGCTGGCTCGCCTGAGTGAAGGCGCGCCCCGAGACTAGGACCCATTCGTCACAGGAGAAACACCCGTGACTCCAATCCCGTTGGAAACAGGCTGGATCCGAGAACCACACCAATGTCACTCGTCGAATGACACGAGTGTTTTTTCGCAGGTGGGAGGCAGGAAGCGAACACCTGTCCATGACCGGTCACGGTAAGGTAACGATAACGACAAAACGGGCGGTACGGGGGCCCGCACCGCCGGTCCTGCGGGCCGCGCTCCTCTCAGGCGCCGCGGGTCGCCCCACCGATGCCCGCGTGCGGGAGCGGCTGACCGAGCCGGCCGGCTTGGTAGTCCTCGAAGGCCTGCATGACCTCGGCCTTGGTGTTCATGACGAAGGGGCCGGCCCAGGCGAGCGGCTCGCGGATCGGCAGACCGCCGAGGATGACGACGTCGAGGCCACCGGCATACCGCAGGTCCTGGCGGGTGTCGGCCGTGAGGGCGAGCAGGTCACCTCGGCCGAGCACGGCGAGCTGCCCGGCGCTGATCGGCGTCGCGTTCGGCCCGACCGTGCCGCGGCCACCCATCACGTAGGCCAGCGCGTTGAAGTCCTGGCGCCAGGGCAGGTCGAGCCGCGCGCCGGGCGTGAGGGTGGCGTGCACCATGGCCATCGGGGTGTGGGTCGAGCCCGGCCCGGTGACCCCCGCGACGTCGCCGGCGATCACGCGCAGCAGCGTGCCGCCGTCGGCCGACGTGGCCAGGCCGACCTCACCCGAGCGCAGGTCCTGGTAGGTCGGCGTCCTCATCTTGTCGGCCCGGGGCAGGTTGACCCAGAGCTGGAAGCCGTGGAAGAGACCTCCCGAGACCACGAGGTGCTCGGGCGGGGCCTCGATGTGCAGCAGGCCGCTGCCGGCCGTCATCCACTGGGTGTCGCCGTCGGTGATGGTGCCACCGCCGCCATGCGAGTCCTGGTGGTCGAAGATCCCGTCCATGATGTAGGTGACGGTCTCGAAGCCGCGGTGGGGGTGCCACGGGGTGCCCTTCGGCTCCCCCGGCGCGTAGTCGACCTCACCCATCTCGTCCATGTGGATGAAGGGGTCGAGCAGGGCCAGGTCGACGCCGGCGAAGGCCCGCTTGACGGGGAACCCCTCCCCCTCGACGCCGGAGGGTGCCGTCGTCACCGAGACGACGGGGCGCACGGTGGCGCCCGCGGCCCCTGCGATGGCCCGGGGCAGCACGGTGAGGTCGGAGACGGTGACGGCTGGCATGAGGCGCTCCCTTGATAGTTTCGATTTCAACTATTGCAGGAACACGGGCGCTCGTCAAGATCTTCCCGCCCCCACCCGCGCGGGCTTGGGTAGCCAAAGAATCACCTCAAGCGGCCGCGGTTGAGGTGATTCTTTGGCTACCTAAGGGCGTGGGGGTGGGCCTGTGGGGCTCACCCCTTGCGCGGCCCCACGATCGCGGCGGCGACGGTCTTGGCGATGTCAGGGTCGAAGACACTCGGGATGATGTAGTTCGGGTTGAGCTGGTCGGCGTCGACGACGGACGCGATCGCTTCGGCGGCCCGCAGCAGCATCTCGGTCGTCACCTGGTGGGCCCGGGCGTCGAGCAGCCCGCGGAAGACGCCCGGGAAGGCCAGCACGTTGTTGATCTGGTTGGGGTAGTCGGAGCGCCCCGACGCGACCACGGTCGCCCGGCGCGAGGCCTCGGCGATGTCGACCTCGGGGTCGGGGTTGGCGAGGGCGAAGACGATGCGCTTGGGCGCCATGTCGTCGATCCACTCCGGCTTCAGCACGCCGGGGGCGCTCACCCCGATGAAGACGTCGGCGCCGGTGACCGCGTCGTGCAGGTCGCCGCGCAGGCCACGCGGGTTGGTGCGTCCGGCGAGCCGGAGCTTGGCGGGCGGCAGGTCGGCGTCGTCACGGTGGAGGATGCCCTCCTTGTCCCACACCACCACGTCGACCGCGCCTGCCGCGAGCAGCAGCGACACGATCGCCGAGCCGGCCGCACCGGCTCCGGAGACCGCGATACGGGCCTGCTCGATCGACTTGTCGATGCAGCGCAGGGCGTTGCGCAGGGCGGCGAGCACAACGATCGCCGTGCCGTGCTGGTCGTCGTGGAAGACCGGGATGTTGAGTCGCTCGCGCAGCTTGGCCTCGACCTCGAAGCACCGCGGGGCCGCGATGTCCTCGAGGTTGATGCCACCGAAGCCGGGCGCGATCAGCTCGACCGTGCGCACGATCTCGTCGACGTCCTGGGTGGCCAGGCAGATCGGCCAGGCGTCGATACCGGCGAAGCGCTTGAAGAGCGCGGCCTTGCCCTCCATCACGGGCATGGCCGCCTCGGGCCCGATGTTGCCCAGGCCCAGCACGGCGCTGCCGTCGGTGACCACGGCGACGCTGTTGCCCTTGACCGTCAGGCGCCAGACGTCCTCGGGGTGCTCGGCGATGGCCATGCTGATGCGTCCCACCCCGGGCGTGTAGGCCATCGAGAGGTCGTCGCGGGTGCGCAGGGCGACGGTCGGCTCGACGCTGATCTTGCCGCCGAGGTGCAGCAGGAAGGTGCGGTCGGACACCTTGTGGACCGAGACCCCCTCGACCTTCCGCAGCGCCTCGACGACCTCGCCCGCGTGGTCGCCGTTGGAGGCCGAGCAGGTCAGGTCGATGACGAGGCGGTCGTGCCGCGACTCGACGATGTCGAGGGCCGTCGTGATCCCGCCGGCGTTCGACACAGCGGTGGCCAGCTGCCCGACGACCGCCGGGTCGATCCCCGTGTGCAGGCGCACGGTGATGGAGTAGGACCCCGTCGTGGCGCGGGCCCGCGTGATGGTGTCGCTACGGGCAGCGGCAACGAGGTCAGGACTCTGGTCGGCTGGTGTCGGCGTCGGCATGCTCAGCATCCTGTCACTGATGCGCTCCCCGGCTCACCGTGGGACACAGCGGGCGTGGCGACCTCGACCCGTGAGGACGCGGCCGACACCCACGCCCGCCCTGCGCCGGGTCAGGCGTCGACCGCCAGCGGCAACCGGGTCAGGGCGGCATGCAGGCCCGGGCCGGGTGGGACC
>JALYVC010000319.1 GCA_030853445.1 Actinomycetota bacterium
CGGGCGCGACCGTGTCGAGCACCCCGTCGCCACGCGTCTGCGGGGGCGAGAAGCGCCCCAGCAGGGTCATCGCCCCGCTCGCGCGCTCGACCGCCCCGGTCGCCTCTTCGGTGACCTTGAGCTTGACTCCGCTGCCGACCCGCAGGCAGTCGACCGTGTAGTAGGACTTGCGGTTGATCAGCACCGGGGTCGCACCCCCGCCCGTGAAGGCCTCGACGCTGGTGCCGTCGTCGTTGGTGAAGACGCAGTGCACCGAGCCCTTGGTGAAGGTCAGCCCGTGGTCGAGCCCCCGTAGCCCATGATCTCGATCTTGTAGAAGCCGCCGACCGGTCCCCCGGGGCCGTTGCGCCCCTTCTGCACGACGTTGTAGGAGGGGTGCCGCAGGTCGGCGCAGGCGACGTCGGGGCAGGCGTCCGGCAGCTGGTAGTCGCCGTCCCCGAAGCGCAGCAGCTGCGGCTGGAGCCGCAGCTCGACCCGCCAGTCGCGCAGGCCGGGGTTGAACGACGTCGCGGGGTCGTTGATGCCCGTGCGGTCGACGAGCACCTGCCCGTAGGTCTCAGAGAAGGTGGCCCGGCCGGTGGCCTTGTTGGGCGGGAGCTGCCAGCGGCCATCGTTCCGCTTCACGAAGTCACCCCACCACCCGCCAAACGAAGTAGGTCTTGGCGTTTGCGGGCCGACACGACCCGTCGGTGGTCGCGGGGTCGATCGCGTCGCCGACCGTGTTGACGCTCGGGTCGATCACGTCGATCACGTCGATCACGTCGCACTGGCCGACCCCAGTCGGCTGGTTCATCGAGTAGCAGGCGACGCTCGCCGGGCCCCGCACCCGCTGGTGGGGATGACTGCCGGAGAGTCGGCTGTAAGGGGCTGACATGGGTCAGTGGGTGCCGTGTCTGGTGCAGACGTCGTCTCGGTGAGGTCGGGGTGGAGGTGCGCCTGGGTCATGAGCAGGTTGATGCGTATCTGCGTTTCGTCGGGGCCCGATGCCGACCGAACAGCGTGTTGGCGGCCGGCTACGACTTGAAGGTCTTCTTCACCGCGGTCGGTAAGCAGCCCGCCGGGGTCGACACGATGGACATGCTGGAGTTCATCACCGCGCAACGCGCTCCTCGACGGGACACCGCGTTTGGCGGTGACGACCAGGACGAGGGTCTGTCTTTTTCGCACGGTACGGCACCGGCTTGCCACCCTTTCCGGGCTGCACGGGTACCTCCTGGCCTGCGGCCTGGTGACGACCAATCCCGTACCGCGGTGGTTGACCACCAAACTGCTGGTGGCCTGGGTCGCTCAGCGGGAGTGCCGCTGATCAGGACGCCGCGGACCTTGCCGCGGGTGCTCGGACCGGTGGAGACGCTGGTGCTGCTGACGACGTTACGTACCGCCCGGGACCGTGCGATGGTGCAGGCGAGCTGCTGGGCGGGCTCCGCCGATGCGAGGTCCTCGGGCTGCGCCTGAAGGACATCCAGCTCAGGGACCGGCGGTTGTTCATCGCCGACGGCAAGGGCGGCCATCAACGGATCGTGCCGGTCAGCTCGACGTTCTTCACCACGCTGGGTGAGTACCTGGACGCCGAACGCGGTTCCCCCGAGACCGACGCGGTGTTCGGCGTGTTGAAGGGACCAAAACCGTGGGCGGCCCCTGTCCTCTGCGGGAGTCGATGAGATCCCGCGTGGCGCGAAGGGCCGGGCGGGACTGAGCCAGCTGGCCTGTCACACGCTTCGTCACACCTGCCTGACCCGGTTGAGGGAAGCCGGGATGGCGCTACAAGCGGTGCGAGCCCAGGCCGGACACCGCAGCATCGAATCGACATGGATCTACCTGCACCTGGCCGACGGTGGCTCGCCAGGGAGTACTTCCCAGCAGTCGACTCCCTCGCGCACGAGCACGAGCACGAACTCGCTGGCGCGCCACCGTCGACGACCGTCGCGTCCGCAGCTGCGATGTGGCCGGAATGGCATGACCGGGTCGGCGGCCGCTCATGCTATGGCCCGCGGGCACCATGACGGACGTGTCGGGTGCCTTCCTCTATACCGGCACCAGCGAGGCGGCACGACACGCCCGACAGCAAGCCATCGACGCCTTCGTGAGCGAATACGGCGACCTCACCGGCTGGGTCCGGCCGCCGCAGGCCGCGCGGGTGGCGGCGCCTGTCGCGGTACGCGGGTTCGCCGCCTGGGCGTTGCTGGCTCTTCGAAGTTAGGCGGGCCCCCGGGCCCCTCGTGGGGACAGCGCGGCGCCCGTGACCTCGGTGATCATGGCTGTTGTCAAGGCAGTTGATGACCTCGTTGGTGAGGTCACAGGCGTGGTTCAGCTTACGTAAGGGCGCGTCAGTAAATAATGGCTTCATTTGAGTGTTCCGGGGTTGATAATGCGGTATGGCGATCTCGGTGGACGTGGAGTCGGTGTTGAGGGCGAAGTTCGAGGCGGTCCTGCCGCATCTGGACGA
>JALYVC010000324.1 GCA_030853445.1 Actinomycetota bacterium
CGTCGGCACCGACTCGGGGCGGGCCACCCGGCTGGCGGGTGGGGGGGTGGGTGGGATGGCCGACACCCCGGGGGGTGGCCGGACGCGCCAGCCGACCGGTCTCGGTGACGTCGAGGGCGCGCAGCTCGTCGAGCAGGTTGCGCACCAGCGACTGCGCCAGGGCGTGGCCCTCCTCGCGGGTGGCGAGGGTCGGGTCACCGAGCACGCCGTTGCTCGACACGGCCCGCACCCCGTCCCGTCGCAGCCGGGGGAGCAGCTGCTCGAGGGGGAGCGTGCAGCCGACCTCGACGGCGTCGGTGCGCACCGCGTGGGGCGTCAGCTCGAGCAGCAGCGAGGTCTCGGTCCGGCCGGCGTGGGCGTCCGCCCCGGGCAGGTCGCACGAGGTCCACGCCACCGCGCGACCCTCGTAGCGCAGGACGTCGACGGCGGAGCGAAGCGTCGCGACGTTGCCGCCGTGCCCGTTGACGAAGATCAGCCCCTGCGCCCACCGGCAGGCAGACCGGCCGAACTCGACCAGGAGCAGGTGCAGCGCCTCGTGCCCGATCGAGACGGTGCCGGGGAAGCCCTCGTGCTCGCCGCTGTTGCCGTAGGCGAGGGTCGGCGCCACGAGCACCTTCCGGCCCTCGCCGACGAGCACCTCGGCGGCCGCTCGGGTCACCGAGGAGGCGACGACCGAGTCGGTCGACAGGGGCAGGTGCGGCCCGTGCTGCTCCATCGACCCGAGCGGCACGAGCAGCAGCACGTCACCCGTGCCGACCTCGGGCGAGCACTGCATCCCGAGGTCGAGCAGCGGCCACGACGTCGGGACCGAGCGAGACACAGGTGTCCTACCCGCCGAGCCTGCTGAGCTCGCCGTGCCCGCCGGCCCCCCCGAGTCCCGTGACCGGGCTCTCGTCGCAGGAGCGGTCGGGACGCCGGGTGACGAGCGTGAGCGGCACCGGCTGGTTGCGGACCGGGCCCTTGTGCGAGTGGTCCTGGCTGGTGCCCGGCCGCGCACTGGGGTCGAGCGCCTCGAGCGAGGCGCCGGCGTTGCCCTTGACGCACTCCGGGTCCGGCCCGTCGAGGGGGAGCCCGGTGAAGAACTTGGCCGCCATGCACCCCCCGCGGCACGAGTCGAACGCCTCGCACTTCGTGCAGGCCCCCCCGGTCTGCGGAGAGCGCAGGTCGAGGAAGAGCGGTGACGTCTTCCAGACGGTGTCGAAGCCGCCCTCGCTGCGCACGTTGCCGGCCAGGAAGGTGTCGTGGATGGCGAACGGGCAGGCGTAGACGTCGCCCACCGGGTCGACGAGGCAGACGACACGGCCGGCGCCGCACAGGTTGAGGCCCGGCAGGGCGTCGCCGAAGGCCGACAGGTGGAAGAACGAGTCTCCGGTCAGCACGTCCTCGCCGTGCGCGACGAGCCAGTCGTAGAGCTGGCGCTGCTGCTCCGGCAGCGGGTGCAGCTGCTCCCACACGTCGGCCCCGCGACCCGACGGACGCAGGCGGGTCAGGCGCAGCTGCGCGCCGTACGTGTCGGCGATGGCCTTGAAATCGTCGAGCTGTCCGATGTTGTGCCGCGTGCACACCACCGACATCTTGAAGTCCTTCATGCCCGCGGCCTGGAGGTTGGCCATGGCGCGCAGCGCGGCGTCGTAGGTGCCCTCACCGCGCACGGCGTCGTTGACCTCGGCCGTCGCCCCGTCGAGCGAGATCTGCACGTCGACGTAGTCGGTGGCCGCGAGGATGGCCGCGCGCTCGGGGGTGATGCGGAAGCCGTTGGTCGAGAACTTCACCCCCACGTGGTGCTCGACCGCGTAGTCGAGCAGCTCCCAGAAGTCGGGTCGCACCGTCGGCTCACCACCGCCGATGTTGACGTAGAAGATCTGCATCCGCTCGAACTCGTCGATGAGGGCCTTGGCCTCGTCCGTGCTCAGCTCGCGCGGGTCGCGCCGGCCGGAGGAGCTCAGGCAGTGTACGCAGGCGAGGTTGCACGCGTAGGTGAGCTCCCAGGTCAGGCAGATCGGCGCGTCGAGACCGAACTCGAACTGGTCGACGAGCCGCCCGACGGCGGGCCGCTCTTTCGGGCGGTCGAGGGTGGCAGTCATACGAGGATCTCCTCGGGGTGGGTGCGGGGGGTGAGGATGCCGCTGTCGGCGAGGGTGCGCAGCGCCCGGGCATAGGACGCGTGCTCGGAGGCGTCGACCCCGGCGCTCGCGAGGGCGTCGGCGACCGACGGGCAGTCACCCAGCCGGCGCACGACCTCGACGAGCGCCGGGGTCTTGAGGAAGCTGAGCCGACGGGTGCGGAAGTCGTAGGCCAGCGCCCCGAAGGGCTCCGGCCGCAGCGACACCGAGTCGCTCAGCGACCACGCCTGCCCGAGCATGTCGGGCATCAGTAGACGCCGCACATGCCGTCGATGGAGACCTCCTCGACGAGCTGGTCCTCGGCGAGGATCTCGTCGGTGGTGGTGTCGGTGGTGGTGTCGACGGCGTCGACGGTGGTGTCGACGTCAGCGTCGGCGGCCAAGGTGGTGAGCGTGTCGGACATGAGGCACCTTCCGGTCGGGTTTGCGTGTCTTCGACGCTATGAGCCCCCGGAAGGGCCGACGCCCCCCGTCCGGGCGGGAAGTACCTAGCCGCTCGGAGAGGGTGGTGGGGGCTCGGTGCGGGCACCTGCCCGACCGGTCAGGTGCGGCACCGGCGGTCGGGAGGGGAGAGGGGGCCGCAGGGCCAGTCTTTGGCGGCGAGTCTGGTCACGCTGCACGGACCCTCCTAGCGTCCAGAGCGCCGGGGCGGTGACGTGACCCACGAACGGTCCGGCCGACGAACCACCCGACGAACCATCCGACAACCACCACAAGGAGGTCGTCATGCAGGTCGACGAGCTGCTCAAGCCATTCCCCATCAAGGAGTTCCACCCCTTCCCCCGTGCCCTCATGGGGCCCGGCGCCCACGAGATGATCGGCCCCGAGGCGCTCAAGCTCGGGTTCCGCAAGACGCTGATCATGACCTCGGGCCTGCGTGGCACCGACATCGTGCACAAGATCGCCGAGTCGATGAAGTACCACGGGCTCGAGGTCGTCGTCTACGACAAGGTCGAGTCCAACCCCAAGGACTACAACGTCATGGACGCGGTCTCCCTCTACCAGGAGAACCAGTGCGACTCGTTCGTCTCCATCGGTGGCGGGAGCTCCCACGACGCCTGCAAGGGCGCCCGTGTCTCGGTCGCCCACGACGGCCGCAACGTCAACGAGTTCGAGGGCTTCAACATGTCCGAGAACCCAAAGAACCCCCCGCACATCGCGGTCTCGACCACGGCGGGCACCGGTTCCGAGACGTCGTGGGCCTACGTCATCACGGACACGACGACCGACCCCGACAAGCCGCACAAGTACGTCGCCTTCGACGACGCCTCGGTGACGACCCTCGCCATCGACGACCCGGTGCTCTACTACGACTGCCCGGTCGACTTCACCGCGCAGTGCGGGTTCGACGTGCTCGCCCACGCGAGTGAGCCCTACGTCTCGCGGCTGAACTTCGAGCCGTCCCTCGGCAACGCGATCCGGGCCATCAAGCTGACCAACGACAACCTGCGCGAGGCGGTCTGGAACGGCCAGGACCTCAAGGGCCGTGAGGGCATGATGTACGCCCAGTACGTCGCCGCCCAGGCGTTCAACTCCGGTGGACTCGGCATCATCCACTCGATCTCGCACGCGGTGAGCGCCTTCTACGACACCCACCACGGGCTCAACAACGCCATCGCGCTGCCCCGGGTCTGGGCCTTCAACATGCCCTCGCAGTACAAGCGCTTCGCCGAGATCGCCGTCGCGATGGGCGTCGACATCGGGGGGATGACGACGATCCAAGCGGCTGACGCCGCCCTGGCCGCCTCCATCCGGCTGCTGCGTGATGTGGGCATCACCGAGAAGTTCACCGACGTCACGGCGGACTCCTACTCCAAGAACCGCCTCGGCCAGGGGCCGACGAAGTACTACGAGAACTCCAAGGTCATCACCGGCGACAAGGCCGACGTCGACCGCATCACCAACCACGTCCTCGGCGACGCCTGCACCCCGGGCAACCCCAAGGAGTGCACCTTCGACACCGTCTGGCCGGTCGTCGACCACTGCATGAACGGAGACCTGGACGACCTGCTCGGCTGAGTGGCCCCATGGACCCGACGAGGCGGGGTCGCTGCCAGCACGGCGGCGGCCCCGGCTCGCGCACCCGCACACGAGAGAGGACCTGCGTGACCACTTTTCCCGACAACGAGGTCGACGACTTCGCCGACGTCGAGGACGCCCGGCAGCGGCTGGGGGACGTGGGGTACCTCGCGGACCGACGTCTGGCCACGACGATGTTCCTGCAGTCGCGGCTCGGCAAGCCCGTGCTCCTCGAGGGTCCGGCCGGCGTCGGCAAGACCCAGCTGGCCCTCAGTCTGGCCAAGGCCACGGGGCGCCGGCTGCTGCGCCTGCAGTGCTACGAGGGGCAGGACGAGACCAAGGCCCTCTACGAGTGGGACTACGGCAAGCAGCTGCTCTACACCCAGATCCTGCGCGAGAAGATCGGGCAGGTGGTCGAGGACGCCAAGGACCTCGACGAGGCGGTCGAGCGGATCAGCCGCCAGGACAGCATCTTCTTCTCCGAGCGCTTCCTCGCGCCGCGCCCCCTACTGCAGGCCGTGATGTCGGAGGAGCCGGTCGTGCTGCTCATCGACGAGGTCGACCGGGCCGACGAGGCCCTCGAGGCCGTGCTCCTCGAGACCCTCGCCGAGTTCCAGGTCTCGATCCCCGAGATCGGCACCGTGACCGCGAAGCACCAGCCCTACGTCATCCTCACCTCCAACAACACCCGCGACCTGTCGGCCGCCCTCAAGCGGCGCTGCCTGCACCTGTTCCTCGACTACCCCACCCCGGAGCGCGAGCTCGAGATCCTGCGCTCGAAGGACACCGGGCTGCCCCTGGCCCTCGCCGCGCGTCTCGTCGAGGTCGTGCGTGGTCTGCGCGAGCTCGAGCTGCGCAAGGCCCCGAGCATCTCGGAGACCATCGACTGGGCCCGCACCCTCAGCGTCCTCGGGGTCACCGAGCTGAGCGCCGAGATCCTGGCCGAGACCCTCAACGTCGTCGTGAAGTACGAGCGCGACGTGGGCAAGGCGCTGAAGGCGCTGCCTCGCCTGGTCGACCCGAACGCGACCGTTCCCGGTGCACGGAGCGGCGGCCACGGTCACGGGCACGGGCACGGCTCAGAGCATGCACACGACGACGACCCCGCGCCCACGACGGCTCCGGTCCCATCGGAGGGTGAGGACGGGCCCGACGGGCCCGACGGGCGCGCCGTACGGGCGGCGAAGGACGAGCCGGGCCGCCACGACTCCGACTACTACGGCGCTCCCGGGCAGGGGGCAGGCACCCGACGTCCGGTGCCGCGCGGGCAGGGCGAGCGCTCCTTCGCCCGCAAGCGGCCGGTCTAGGCCGTGGAGGGGGCCCTCCACCGCTTCATCCGCTTCCTGCGGCTGGCTGGAGTGCGGGTCAGCGTGGCCGAGGCGGTCGACGCGCTGCGGGCGGCCGCCCAGCCGGGCGTCCTCGCCGACCGCGAGACCCTGCGCGCCGCCCTCGCTGTCAGCCTGATCAAGGACCGGCGGGACGTCGAGACCTTCGACCACGTCTTCGACCGTTTCTTCGCGCTCAGCGCGGTCATCGACCCCGAGTCGGACCACGGCCACTCCCATGCGCACGACGACCTGAGCGACGACGGTGAGCTCACCGACTTCACGCTCTCGGACGAGCCGGGGGACACGCCTGACGAGGGTCACTCGCACGGAAAGCCGGAGGACCTGCGCAGCTACTTCAAGCCGGAGGACCTGGCGCAGGAGTACAACCTGCACCAGGAGGCCAACAAGATCGATATGGCGGCGCTCACCGACGAGATCGTGCTGTCGAACGATGCCCAGGGGTCGCCGGGTGAGGCCGCCCGCGTGCAGCTGTCGACGCGTCGGCTGCACAACCCCGGGGCTCCGGGCGACCTGGCCAGCCGCCCCGGCCTCGAGCTCGACGCCGAGCTCAGCGTCGCGCAGGAGATGATGCTGCTGGAGTGGATCACCGAGAGCCTGCCGGACGAGCTCGGGGAGGGGGGCGACCCGCCTTCGCTCGCCGCCCTGCGGCAGGCCCTGGCCCCGTTGCTGGCCGGTCTGCCGGAGCGCCTCAAGGAGCACCTCGAGAAGCTCATGGCCATGGACCTCGAGATCGAGGGCCGGGAGGTGCAGGCGGGTCGGGCCGAGACGATCGACGAGGACGAGCGCGCCGACCTCGAGGAGTCGCTGCGTCGCCTGCTGCGCTCCCTGCACGGAGCACCGCGAGCCCGGCGCAAGGTCGCGGCCCGAGGCACGGTCGACGGGGCCCGCACCATGCGCGCCAACATGCGCTACGACGGCGTGCCCTTCCGCCCGGTCACGGTGCGCAAGGTCGAGGACCGGCCCAAGCTGCTGGTCCTGGCCGACGTCTCGCTGTCGGTGCGGGCCACCGCGCGCTTCACCCTGCACCTCGTGCACAGCCTGCAGTCGCTCGCCTCGCAGGTGCGCACCTTCGCCTTCGTCGACGACTGCGTCGAGATCACCGACCTCTTCGCCGAGCACCGCATCGAGGACGCCCTGTCTTTGGTGCTGTCCGGGCTACCCGCTGGCGGCCTCATCGACGTCGACGCCGACTCCGACTACGGCACGACCTTCGCCACCTTCCTCGACGAGCACGGGTCGGCGCTGAGCCGTCGCTCGACGCTGGTCATCCTCGGCGACGGGCGTGGCAACGGCAAGGACCCGCGCCTGCCGGTCTTCGAGGAGATGACCCGCCGGGTGCGAGAGACGGTGTGGCTCACGCCCGAGCCGCGTTACTCCTGGGGCCTCGGGCGCTGCGACCTGCCGCACTACGCCGAGTACTGCGACCGGGTGCAGGTGGTGCGTAGCCTCAAGGGGATCGACCGCGCGGCGTCGATCGAGGCGGGCGCGCGATGAGCGCGGTGACCGCAGCGCCGATCGACCCACTCGGCCCGGCCGTCGCACCCGGCCGCTACGAGGACGAGCTCGTCGTCGTGCAGCGGTGGTCGGGTGCCTGGCCTCGACGGGGCCGTGGCAACGTGCGTACGACGCACTTCGACGTCGCCAGCGGCTCTGGTCGGCTGGTCATCACGCACTGCGTCCCCCGCGAGCGGATCGACGACGACCTCGCCGGTGTGATCGTCGACGAGCTCTTCGGGCCCGGCTGGCTGCGCGGGTCCGAGATGTTCGAGCGGATCTTCACCGGCGTCGTCCGGTCGATGGCCGACGACGCCCTCGACGGCTGGGAGCTGTTCTACCGCAACACGATCGCGCGACTCGGAAAGCTCGGAGGACGGGCCGCCGACCCGTCCCCGGACCTGTCCGTCCACGGCTCCATCGAGGGCTATGCCCCCGTCTACGACCGGGCCTGCGAGCTGGTGCTCCCCGGCCCGGTGCTCGAACTCGGCTGCTGCTTCGGCTTCCTCGCGCTGCGGCTGGCGACGCGAGGCCACGAGGTCACGGCCTCCGACGTCTCGGCGGGTACGGTGCGGCTGCTGCACACCGTCGCGCCGCGGCTGGGCACCCGCCTGACCACGCTGCTCGCCGACGCCGCCCGGATGCCCCTCGACGACGGCTGCGCCGAGACCGTGCTCGTGATCCACCTGCTCGAGCACCTCGACGAGCCGCACGGCGTCGCGGTCATCGAGGAGGCTCTGCGCTGCGCCCGCCGGCGGGTGGTGGTCGCCGTTCCGCTCGAGGACGAGGCTGACGAGTCGTACGGCCATGTGCGCACGGTCACCCTCGCCGACCTGCGCACGTGGGGGAGAGCCAGCGGCACGCCGTACGCCGTCTCGGAGCACCACGGCGGGTGGCTGGTGCTCGACAAGACCTGACAAGTCCCGACAAGCCTGACCTGACCCGGGCAGACGAACGCGTGCGGCGGGTCAGATGACCCCCATCTTCGACGCCGCGTAGACCGCCTCGGCCCGGCGGCTGACCCCCAGCTTGCGCAGGATGTTGCCGACGTGGAACTTGGCGGTGGTCTCGGAGATGTAGAGCCGGCCCCCGATGTCGCGGTTGGACAGGCCGCGGGCGAGCAGGGCCAGCACCTCCGACTCACGGGCGGTCAGCTGCGAGGGCGAGGGGGTCTGGGGGCTGTGCAGACCGCGGACCATGGCCGAGGCGCTGCGGGGGTCGAAGGCGCTCTCGCCGTGGCTGACGTCGCGGATGGCCCGGACCAGACCGGAGGTGTCTACGTCCTTGACGACGTAGCCCCGGGCCCCGGCGCGCACCGCCTGCAGCACCAGGTGCTCGTCGAGGAAGGTCGTGAAGACGAGGACGGCGGCCGCAGGGTGGGCGCTGGCCAGGGTCGAGCACAGCTGGAGCCCTTCGGTGTCGGACGACGTCGAGAGCTTGAGGTCGAGCACGACGACCTGCGGCCTGGTGCGGGCGACGACCGCCATCGCCTCGGAGGGGGAGGACGCCTCACCGACGACCCGCAGGTCGTCCTCGCGCTCGAGGATGGAGCGCAGGCCCTGTCGCACGATGGCGTGGTCGTCGACCAGCACGATGTCGACGCCGGACGGCACGCCCTCGGGCGGGGTGGGTGCGCGGTGGGAGGTCGGGACGAGGGTGGCCATCAGGTCTCCTGGGGCTGGCGGGTCCGCAGGCCGACGAGGCCGTCGATGATCCCGGGTCGGGTGGGGGCGAGGGGGAGGGGGATGCGCATCTCGACGCGCACACCGCCGAGACGGGCCCGGCGGAAGGCGATCGTGCCGCCCAGCTCGGCGATCCGGCTCTCGATGTTGACCAGGCCGCGGTGGCGGCCGTCGGTCGCGGCGGAGCGCTCCAGGCGCAGCTTGCGGCTGAGGTCGGTGGGGTCACCGATCCCGTCGTCGGCCACGGCGACCCGCAGCTCGTGCGGGCGGTAGCGCAGCCTGACGATGACCCGCGAGGCGCTCGCGTGGGCGGCGATGTTGAAGAGCGCCTCGCCGACGGCCCGGGCGATCTCGTGGTGCGCCGAGCCGGGGAGGGCGAGGGCCTCACCGTCCACCCGCATCGTCACCTCGAGGCTCTGCTCGTGGTGACGGCTGACCTCGTGGATGAGCTCGGGCAGCGTCGAGATGGTGTCGCGCTGCGGCTGGTGCAGGGCGTAGATCGCCCGGCGCAGCTGCTCGACCGCCTGCTGCGACAGGTTGCGGGCAGTGAGCAGCTGGGCGTTGATCGTCGTGCCGACGGGCCCGAGCGACTCCGCCTCGCCCCGCGCCACCTCGACGGCGAGCCCCGACGACAGGACGTACTGCGTGACGCTGTCGTGCAGCTCGCGGGCGATCCGGTGGCGCTCGCCGTCGACCAGCTCGCGCTCGGTGGCGACGTGCAGCTGCTGCTCGGCTCGGCGCAGCTCGGCGGTGCGCCGGGCCAGGTCGTGGGCCTGGGCGGTGGCCTCGTCGTAGAGCTGCTGGGCACGGCGGTGCAGGGCGACCCCCGCCTGGTATTGCTGCGAGGTGTGCAGCGACACCGCCGCCTGGTTGGCGAGGATGCGCAGCACCGACAGGTCGCTGGGCTCCGGCTCCTCGGGCAGCCCGTGCAGGACGCTCAGCGTGCCCACGACCTCCCCCTCGAGGGTCATCGGCACCCTCACCCAGCCCGACCGCGCGGCCGGCCGGGCGAGCCCGGCCCGTACGGCGCCCAGCTCGCGCCTCACGTCCGCAGGCAGCCCCGCCTCGTCGGGCTCGACCTGCCCCTGCGGCGTGACGACGATGAAACGCGGGCGGGCGCCCCTGAGGTGCGCGTCGGCGAGCCCCAGCAGGCACCACGACGCCTCGAGGTGCGCACCGGCCGCCCGGGTGACCTCCTCGAGGATGCCGCGGGGCCCCTCGACGGTGCGCACCAGAGCGCGCGAGATGGAGTCCATGGCGCGTACGGCGTGCTGCAGGCGCTCGTCGGAGCGCACGTACTCCCGGTAGAAGGAGCCCTTGCCGCTGCGCACGCCGGTGAGCATGGCGAGGTCGGGACGCTCCCTGCTCGCGGTCATCGGGTCGACATCGTCTCGTCTGGGTCTGGCCGGTCGGGGCCGGCGTCGTGGGAGTGGGCTCTCACAGCGCCTGGCGGAAGAGGGCCACCAGCTCCTCGCTGTTGGCCGAGCGCGGGTTGGTCGTCAGGCAGGCGTCGTCGAGCGTGGTCGTGGCCAGGCGGGACAGGACCGACTCGTCCACCCCGAGCTCGCGCAGGCCGCGGGGCACACCGACGTCGTCGGCGAGGGCCCGCACGTGCTCGGCCAGCAGGTCGGCCGCCTCGACACCCGGCATCCCGTCGACGGCCAGCCCGGCGGCGCGCGCCAGGGCGATGAACCGGTCGGGTGTGGCGCGGGCGTTGTAGCGGATGACGTGGGGCAGCAGCACGCCGTTCACCACACCGTGCGGCGCGTCGAGCAGGCCGCCCACCTGGTGGCTCATCGCGTGGGTGGCCCCGAGGATCGCGTTGGTGAAGGCCAGGCCGGCGTTGAGGCTGGCCTGGGCCATGCCCTCTCGGGCCGGCTCGTCGGCGGGTCGCAGGATCGTCGTGTGGAGGTTGCGGGTGACCAGGCCGACGGCGTTGAGGGCGTGGATGTCGGCCAGGGGGTTGTGGGCCAGGCTGACGTAGGACTCGATGCCGTGGGTGAGGGCGTCGAGGCCGGTGGCGGCGGTCAGCCACTCGGGCATGGTCATCAGCAACCGGGGGTCGATGATCGACAGGTCGGGCACGAGGGCCCGGCCCATGATGGTGACCTTCACGCTGCGGGTGGTGTCGGTGACGATGCAGAACTGCGACACGTCGGCTCCGGTGCCCGACGTGCTGGGGATCATCAGCAGCGGGGGGATCGGACGGGTGACCATGTCGACCCCGGCGTAGTCGAGCACGTCGCCGCCGTTGGTCGACAGGATGGCGATGCCCTTGGCCGCGTCGATGCACGACCCGCCCCCGACGGCGATGATGACGTCGGCGCCCTGCTCGAGATAGAACTCGTAGCCCGCGGCGATCTCGCGGTCCTTGGGGTTGGGGGTCAGGTCGTGCCACACGACCGGCTGCAGACGGGCCTCGCGCAGGTGGCCCAGCAGCTCGTCGAGCCACCCCGCCGCAACGATGCCGGGGTCGGTGACCACCAGGGGTCGGCGCGCCCCCAGGCGCCGGGCGGCGTAGCCGGCCTCGGCGAGCGAGCCGTGCCCGAAGACGACCTCGGGAGCGTGGAACTTGACCAGGCGCGAGTGCGACGACGCCGCAGGGGCGGCGACGGCGTCGATCGACCCCGTCGTGCCTGACATCGGTTCCACGCTCGCGCGCACCGTTCCTCCGGTCGGCGTACGACCTCGCTGTCTGCCGGGCGCAGCAACCCTGGACGCCACCGCGAGACTACCCCCCGCAGCGGGGACGGACGAGGTCACGGGCGCATCCGCTCCTGGCCCGACGTCACCTCGCGCCCGGGGTCGGCGCCCCGGCCTGCCGCCCCCCGGACGAACTGGGCGGGCGGTGGTCGACCTCCCTCGGGAGGCCGCGGATGTGGAAGGATCGCGTGACCGCTGCGCCACCCGCACCACCTTTCCGGAGGCCCACCCATGACCACCGACAGCCCCGACCGCCCCGACCGCCCGACCAGCGCGGCCCCGACGAGCGGCGACGCCCAGGACCCGGCCGACCCCCCCCGCGTGCTGCTCAAGCTCTCGGGCGAGGTCTTCGGCGGGGGACAGGTCGGGGTCGACCCCCTGGTCGTGCGCGAGATCGCCGATCAGATCGCCGTGGCCGTCCGCTCCGGGGTCCAGGTCGCCATCGTCATCGGCGGCGGCAACTTCTTCCGCGGCGCCGAGCTGCAGCAGAAGGGCATGGACCGGGCCCGGGCCGACTACATGGGCATGCTCGGCACGGTGATGAACTGCCTCGCCCTGCAGGACTTCCTCGAGAAGGCCGGGGTCGAGACCCGGGTGCAGACCGCGATCACGATGGGTCAGGTCGCCGAGCCCTACATCCCGCGGCGGGCGATCCGTCACCTCGAGAAGGGCCGGGTCGTCATTTTCGGCGCCGGGGCCGGCATGCCCTTCTTCTCCACCGACACGGTCAGCGCCCAGCGCGCCCTCGAGACCAAGTGCCACCGCCTGCTGGTCGCCAAGAGCGGGGTCGACGGGGTCTACTCCGCCGACCCGAAGACCGACCCCACCGCGGTGAAGTACGACACCCTGACCTTCGGCGAGGCCATGAAGGCGGGCCTGCGCATCCTCGACACCGCCGCGTTCAGCCTCTGCGAGGAGAACGACCTCGAGATGCTGGTCTTCGGCATGGAGGGCGAGGGCAACATCACCTCGGCCCTGCAGGGTGAGAAGATCGGCACGGTCGTGACCGCGAACTGACCGCGGCCAGCAACCGGCCACCCGCACCACCACCCGCACCACCCCGCTCTGGCCAGACCGGTCGGGGCCACGGACGACAGAAGTCAAGGACGGCGCATCACCGATGATCGACGAGACCCTGTTCGAGGCCGAGGAGAAGATGGAGAAGGCCGTCGAGGTCGCCAAGGAGGACTTCGGCGCGATCCGCACCGGCCGGGCCAACCCGGGGATGTTCAACAAGCTGGTGGTCAGCTACTACGGCGCACCCACCCCGTTGCAGCAGCTAGCCTCCTTCCAGACGCCCGAGGCCCGCACCATCCTGGTCTCGCCCTTCGACAAGAGCGCGATGACCGAGATCGAGAAGACGCTGCGTGAGTCCGACCTCGGCATCAACCCCAGCAACGACGGCAACGTCATCCGGTGCGTGCTCCCCGTGCTGACGCAGGAGCGCCGGCGTGAGTACGTCAAGCTGGCCAACACCAAGGCCGAGGACGCCAAGGTCTCCATCCGCAACATCCGCCGCAAGGCCAAGACCGACCTCGACAAGCTGGTCAAGGACGGCGAGGTGGGTGAGGACGACGGCTCGCGCGGCGAGAAGGACCTCGACGCCATGACCAAGAAGTTCGTCGACTCGATCGACACCCTGCTCAAGGGCAAGGAGACCGAGCTCACCGAGGTGTGAGCCCGGTGGTGGCCCCTGAGGTGACGCAGCGACCCGTGCCCCCGGAGCCACCGGCGACCGGTGGAGCCGACGAGCCCATCGTGATCGCCCCGGTGACCACCGAGGAGCAGTCGGTCAGCCTGTCCCGGGCCGGTCGCAACCTGCCCGCCGCGATCACGGTGGGTCTGAGTCTCGGGGCGCTGGTCGTCGCCAGCCTCTTCGTGCGCCGCGAGCTCTTCGTCCCCCTCGCGACCGCCTCGGTCTGCATCGGGGTCTGGGAGATCTCGCGGGCGCTGAAGCGCGCGGGTCTGGTCGTCCCCCTCGTGCCGGCCCTCGTCGGTACCGTGTCCATGAACGTGGCGGCGTACGTGGGTGGTGGTCAGGCCCTCGCCGTCACCTTCGGGCTGACCTGCGTGGCGATCCTGCTCTGGCGCTTCGCCGACGGGGTGGCGGGCGCCGCCCGCGACACGGCCGGCGGCATCCTCGTCGTCGCCTACCCTGCCCTGCTGGCCTCGTTCTACGCCCTCATGCTCGCGCCCGACGACGGAGACTGGCGCATCTTCACCTACGTCGCCGTCACCGTCGCGAGCGACATCGGCGGGTATGCCGTCGGGGTCACCCGGGGCCGTCACCCCATGGCGCCGAGCATCAGCCCGAAGAAGTCGTGGGAGGGCTTCGCGGGGTCGATGCTGGCCTGCGTGGCGGTCGGGATCGCCAGCGTCGTCCTCGCCCTGCACGGTCAGTGGTGGGTCGGGCTGGTGCTCGGGGTCCTCGCCGCCGTCGTGGCGACGGTCGGAGACCTCGTCGAGTCGACCATCAAGCGCGACCTCGGCATCAAGGACATGTCCAACATCCTTCCGGGTCACGGCGGCGTGATGGACCGCCTCGACTCCCTCGTCATGGTCGCGCCGGTGGCGTGGGCGGTGCTGGCCATCCTCGTGCCCGTGGGCTGACCGGCCGCCCCTGAGGGTCGCGCCAACGGGCCGGCCCACCGACCTGGCCGGAGGGCGGCTCAGCCTCGCGGGCCGCCCATCCGGTCGACCAGCTCGCGCAGCCCCAGCACCACGCGCGGGTCCTGGATGCCGTCGTGCTCCCACTCGTTGGTGACCCAGGTCTGCGTCGCGCCCAGGTGCGCCGCCGTCTCGATCTGCAGCTCGGCATCGACGTACATGTCGTCGTAGTAGATGGCTGCGGCCAGGGGCACCTCGTTGGCGGCCAGGGCGTCGAGGTCGTAGAGGGGCTCCCAGTCGACCCGCCGGGCGAGCAGGTCGGCCGCCTCACGGAAGGGGCGCAGGAGACGGATCTCGTCGAGCATCCACGGGAACATCGTCTCGCCGGTGAACAGCAGGGGGCGCGCCGACTCGGAGAACTCCGGTCGCCGGTCGCGCTCGGTCTGGGCCGCCCACCCGGTGGGCGCCGTGGCCGGGTCGCCGTAGATGGGCTCCTGGAGCACGACGAAGAGGGGGTTGGCGGCATACGACGTCTGGCCGAGCACCTGCTCGAGGAAGGCGGCGGTCGGCTCGCCGTCGCGGTCGAGCGCCTCGTCGAGCATCCAGTGCAGGGCCTCGCCACCGTGCTTCATCCCGAGGCGCTGCCCCAGCAGCTGCAGGCGCCGCACGGTGAGCACGTCGCCGTCGGGCAGGAGCACGTCGCCGTCGGCCAGCCGGTCGGCGACGCGGGAGGCGAGCTCTGGCGCGTGGGGGTAGCGCGCGCGCCAGGCCTCGTTCTTGGCCACGATGCGGGGGAAGGTGCGGTCGTAGAC
>JALYVC010000356.1 GCA_030853445.1 Actinomycetota bacterium
GCCTCCGCCTTGGCGGTGGGCGGCAGGGCACCGATCTCCCGGCGAGCCAGCGCGACCGGTCCCTTGTCGACGTGCGCGAGCCGGGCCGCCTTCAGCGCGTCGAGGTCACCGGCTGCGGCGAAGGCCCGACGAGCGGCCTCGACCGCTGCGTCGAGCTGCGCGGGGTCGAGGGCGGCGACCTCGACGGGGTCGTACGGCGTGTTGGGTCCAGACATCGCTTCACTTCTCGGGCAGCTCGCAGGCGGCATGGGGACAGGCGGCCCCGAGTCTAGAGGGGGCTCGGTGGGCGACCCGGCCGGGTCGGTGACCTCAGGCCAGGTGCTCGGGTGGCCCCGCCGGAAGGGTGAAGCGGAACCGTGCCCCTCCACCCTCGGCCCGGTCGACCGATATCTGGCCCCCATGGGCCTCGACGAGGCCCCGTACGACGTACAGCCCCAGACCTGTGCTGCCGCGGCGCTGGCCGTGCCAGAACCGGTTGAAGATGAGCGGCAGGTGGGCGTCGGGGACGCCCTCACCCTCGTCGGTAACCCAGATCTCGACCTGCGCCCGACCATCGGCCCCCGTGTGTGGTGTCTGCCGCACCCCGACCCGGACGGTCCCGGAGCCGTGGCGCAGACCGTTCTCGAGCAGGTTGGCCAGGATCTGGTTGAGCCGGTCGGGGTCGGCCCACACCTCGGGCAGGCGCTCGTCCGCCATGACGACGATCGGCCGGTCGGCGTGGTCGTCCTGGGCCCGCAGCCGCTCTGCGTGCCGCTGCGCCATCGCGGCCACGTCGACCGGTTGCCGGCGCACGTCGAGGCGCCCGGCGTCGATGCGTGAGACGTCGAGCAGCTCGGTGATCAGACGGGTCACCCGGTCGGCGTCGGTCTCGATCGTCTCGATCATGAACCGCTTCTGCTCGTCGGTGAAGCGGTCCCACCGCCGGAGCAACGTCGTCGAGAACCCCTTGACCGACGTGAGCGGCGAGCGCAGCTCGTGGGCGATGGTCGAGATCAGGGCGGCGTGGTCCTGCTCGGCCCGTTGACGCCCCTTGGCGTCGCGCACCGACAGCATGACCAGCTCGACCGGGCCGCGTCGGCCCACCCGTACGTAGCGCGCCGTGACGAGCACCTCGACACCGTCCTCGGTCCACAGCAGCTTCTCGCGGTGCCCCTTGACGATGTGCAGCGCACCCCACGGGTCGGCGACCTCCCACCACGGGCGGCCGTCGCTGTCGCGCAGGGCGACGGCCTGCGACAGCGGCAGCCCCATCCGGCTGGGGAGGTCGATGCCCAGGACACGACCCGCACGACTGTTGGCGAAGACCAGCCTGGCGTCGCCGTCGGCGACCACCAGTCCGTCGGGCAGCACCTCGGACAAGGTGGTGACGTCGGCGGGGAACCCGGCTCTCGCGCCGGCACCCGCGCTCTCGACCATGCCCAGACTCTATCGAGATGCTGCGCATCTATCGAGGTGACCTCGGTTGCGGTCGGTGACGAAGCCACCCCGAGCCCTCGGCGCGCGGGTCCCGGACGGTCGAGCGGCGGTCAGACGCGCTGGACCGAGGCCGACGCGTAGAGGCAGACGGTGGCGGCCATCGCGAGGTTCAGCGACTCGGCCAGGCCGTGGATCGGCACCCGCACGACGTCGTCGCACAGGTCCCGCACCTCCTTCGGCAGACCCCAGGCCTCGTTGCCGAAGAGCCAGGCGTGGGGTGCTCGCAGGTCGACGTCGCCGAGGAGCCGCTCGCCGAAGCCGTCGGCGGCATGCACGAGCAGGCCCGCTGCGTGGACGGCCTCGACGACCTCCTCGACCGGCACCCCCGTCACCACGGGCAGGTGGAAGAGCGAGCCCGCCGTAGAGCGGACGACCTTGGGCGAGTAGAGGTCGACGCTGCCGGTGGTGACCACCACGGCGTCCGCCCCTGCTGCGTCGGCTCCGCGCAGGACGGTGCCGGCGTTGCCGGGGTCGCGCACGCTGCTCAGCACGCAGAGCAGCCGCGGCCTCGCGGCCAGCACGCTGCTCAAGGTGGCCCTGTCGATCCGGCAGACGGCGAGGAGGCCCTGATGGGCTACCACCGCCTGCTCGTCGCCCATCGCGGTGAGCACCTCGTCGCTGACCTCCTGCACCCGCAGGTAGGCCGCGTGGGCCGCGTCGAGCACGGCGGCATACCGGCCGGCGGCCGACGGGGTGACGTACAGGTCCTGGACGCAGGAGGCCCGGTGGACGACGGCCTCGCGCACCCCCTGCGGGCCCTCCACGAGGAAGAGACCCTGCCGCTCACGCACCGCGCGCCGGGACAGGGCCCTGACGCCCCTGACCCGGTCCGACCTGGTGTTGGTCAGCACGGGCCGGGGGGTGGGGAGCCGTCCCGGCGCCCGAGGCGTGCGGCGGTCGGGAGCCTCAGGCTGCGCTCGAGGCTTCGCCGGCAGCGGGCACGTTGACCCGTGACAGCTCGACGAGCGCGGCGAAGGCCACCTCGTCGTGGACGGCGAGATCGGCGAGGATCTTGCGGTCAACCTCGACCCCAGCCACCTTGAGGCCCTGGATGAAGCGGTTGTACGTCATGCCGTTGGCGCGGGCAGCCGCGTTGATGCGCTGGATCCACAGGCGACGGAAGTCGCCCTTCCGGGCGCGGCGGTCACGGTAGGCATAGCCCAGTGAGTGAGTGACCTGCTCCTTCGCCTTGCGGTAGAGCCGTGAGCGCTGGCCGCGGTAGCCGCTGGCGCGCTCGAGGGTCACCCGGCGCTTCTTCTGGGCGTTGACCGCCCGCTTCACGCGTGCCACGTGAGTTCTCCTTGTCCGTCTGGTGCTTCAGGGTGCGACGTCGTGGACGTCGGCGAGGGTGGGTCGGCTACTTGCCGAGGAGCTTCTTGATCTTCTTCGAGTCAGGCTTCGACAGCTCGAGGTCGCCCGAGATGGAGCGCATCTTCTTGCTCGACTTGTGCTCGAGCAGGTGGCGACCGCCGGCCTGCTCGCGCATGACCTTGCCCGTCCCCGTGAGACGGAAGCGCTTCTTGGCGCCGCTGTGGGTCTTCATCTTCGGCATGGCTGCCGATCTCCTTTGACTCGAGGTGTCGTGCTGGTGCGTCGGGCAGGGATGCTCCCCGCCCGACGGTGGTGGGTGGTGTGGGGGTCAGGCGTGGGCGTCGGCCGTCGCCGGGTCGGCCACGGTGCCGTCGTCAGTCGTGGTGTGGTCGTCAGGCGTGGCGTGGTCGGTGTCAGCGGCCTCGTCGACGGCACTCGTCTGCACCGGCTCGAGGGCCTCGCCGGCGACGGTGGCGTCGTCGACCAGGTCGTCCTCGAGATGGTCGTCGGTGACGTCGCCCGTGCGGGCGTCGTCACGCCGACGACGCTCCTCGGCCTTGGCCTCGGACTTCTTGCGCGTCGGCCCGAGGACCATGATCATGTTGCGGCCGTCCTGCTTGGGGGCCGACTCGACGAAGCCGAGGTCGATGACGTCCTGGGCCAGACGCTGCAGGAGGCGGAACCCGAGCTCCGGGCGCGACTGCTCGCGGCCACGGAACATGATCGTCACCTTGACCTTGTCACCGGCCTTGAGGAACCGCTCGACGTGGCCCTTCTTGGTGCCGTAGTCGTGCGGGTCGATCTTCGGACGGAGCTTGATCTCCTTGATGACCGTGTTGATCTGGTTCTTGCGCGCTGCTCTGTCCTTCATGGCGGCTTCGTACTTGAACTTGCCGAAGTCCATGAGCTTGGCGACCGGCGGACGAGCCATGGGGGCGACCTCGACCAGGTCGAGATCTGCCTCCGCGGCCAGTCGCAGCGCGTCCTCGACGCGCACGATGCCCACCTGTTCGCCGTTGGGGCCGACCAAGCGCACTTCCGGGACTCGGATGCGCTCGTTGATGCGAGGCTCGCTGATGTGGTGCTCCTTCGTGTCGTGGTGTCGTGACCAGCACGGGTCCTGAGCACCTCCCCACGCGAGAGAAGGCTCCCCGATCACCGTACGGTGCGCGAGGAGCCTGATGGCCTGTGGTCCATCGGTGACCGGCGGTGCCCTGGAGGGGACGACCGACCACCGTCGCGTCAGCCGTCCTGGGAGGGACCAGCTGTCGCTCGGACCGGAACCCGGCGCCGTGGTCGACGCGGGTGGAAGCCCGGGGGCTCCTCTTGCACGGTGGGCCCGATCCTGAAACCCACTTGGTCCCGACCAGAATACCAGCCGCTCGACCCTGCGCCGCACACGGCCGGGTGGGCGGCCACCCGACGCCCCTGCGCGAGGGGTCGTCGGGTGGCCGGAGCCCGGGGTCGGCGCGGTCAGGGCGCGGTCAGGGCACGGTCACGTTGCCGCATCCCAGCAGGGCGTTGCCGCCCGGCTGGTGCAGGGCGATCGCGTAGACGCACACCGTGCTGGCACCGGGCCCGGCGCTGGGCACCCCACCGGTGTACCCGGTCATCGGGCCGGGCCAGGTGAGCGACCTGGCGACGTCAGCCCGGGGAGCCCCGGTGGTGAGGGCGGTGAGGGTGTGGCTGCCGTTGGGCCCGACCACGTAGACGTGCACCGTCATGAGGGCCGCCGGGTCGCTGGGGTCGACTGCCCAGCCCGAGACGTGCACCTGGCCACCGGAGACGCCCACACCGTCGAGATGTCCCATGAGCCCGGGGACGTCGATGGTGCGGCACCCGAGACCGACGTGGGCGCCGACTCCGATGTTGATGGCGTAGACGCAGATCGAGTGGCGTCCCGGTGTGGGGGACAGCTGCGTCGAGTAGCCCGTGCCCACCCTGGTTCCCGGGTAGGCGGCGGAGACGTCGGTGCGGGCCCCACCGGTCGTGAGCCGTACGCCGGAGACCGTGCCGTCAGGCCGGTGGTCGTAGACGTCGACGTTGACGGCGTTCTGCGGCGCACTCGGGTCGAAGGACCAGCCGCCGACCGAGTAGCGCAGACCTGCGGTGGTGGCGACCAGCCCGCCGCCGTCCCACGACGCTACGGGGTTCTGGTCGGGAGCGGGGGGGTTGACGCCGACGACGACGGCTCCACCTGCGTAGGCGGCGGTCGACCCTCCTGCGCGGGTGATCTTCAGGCAGAGCCAGTAGGCGCCCGCCCGCAGACCACGGGTGTTCCACACGGTTCTGTTGGTGCCGGGGGCGACCGGCACCCCCGTCGCCACGGTCGCACCGTCGCATCCGGTGCGATCGGTGTCAGCCACGAGCGTGGCGACGCCCCCGGGAGCGTACGCGGCGTCCGTCCAGCTGACGACGAAGTCGCCCGTGGTGCGGAAGTCGGAACGGAGCTGGACGCTCCTGAGGTACCACCGGCGCGGGCCACGGTCCTCGTTGGGATCCCAGCGCAGGAGCGAGACCCTGGACGAGCTGCTGTAGGGCACGCTGGTCGAGTCGGGCTCCAGCACCACGCTGGCGGGGCCACCGAGGTCAGCCATGATGGTGCGCGAGCCGCTGTACGTGAGCAGGTCGTTGGTCTGGCCCCACCCGCGATCGGTGCGCTGCCACTGGACCCGGGCCATCGTCCCGCCGCCGGAGACGTCCCGCAGGTCGAAGGGACCGGAGTAGGCGGAGCTCACCGTCAGGTGCCGGTACGTCGTCCCGTCGATGCCACCGGACCCGAGCCGCATCATGACGTAGGGGTCGTTGCTGGTGTTGGTGGCGGAGAACTGCCCACCCGCCCAGGACTGTGCCGTCGCGTTGCCGACGGCGGCGATGTCGGAGCTGTTGTGGAAGTCCCAGGGGTCGTGCAGGACCTGCGTCGCGTAGTCGCGGTCGCCGCTCTCGTTGGGGGTCAGGATGCGCGGCAGCGGCGTGGTCAACGTCACCTGCTGCCAGAAGGCGACGGCCCCCTTGGTGTCGGCGACCCCGACCTGGTAGGTCCCGGCCGGGAGCTGGCTGAGGTTGAACGTGCCGGAGGTCCCGGAGACGGTGCCCAGCGAGCCGGAGCCCGGCTGCGCCGAGGACACGGTCCGCCACATGAGCGTGCCGGTCCCCCCGCTGGGGTTGCTCCACGACACGTTCGTGCCGGACCCGGGCTGGACCACTCGCATCCAGTCGAGGCGGAAGTCGATGCCTGGCGTGGACGCCAGACGCAGCCCGTTCACCGAGCCCCCCCATGCCAGTGGCCATCCTGAGTACCTCGACGCACCGGGCGTGAGGTTGTAGGTGTGCCAGCCGGCCTGGAGGGTGAAGGCCATCCCGCCACCGCACGACTGTGCGACCCCTCCCCCGGCGCAGTTGAACCAGATCAGTCCCGCGGGCACGGTCGCACTGCTGTAGGCCTGGAAGGCGACGGTGCGGTAGACGCTGGTGTCCAGCTGGTTGCCGGGGCGGCCACCGTCACGACCGAGCAGGGTCGACCCGCCGTACCCTCCCCAGATCGGCGAGATGTAGCCGTTGCCGGAGAAGTGGGCGGCCAGCGATCCTCCGGACATCCCGATGCTCGACACGCCGAGAGCGGGCCCGGCGTCGGTGAGGAGGTCAGAGCTGTTGCTGTAGTCCCAAGGGTCACCGAAGTGGTCCGTGGCGTAGTCGTGGCCGGCTGGACCGCCGACCGAGACAGGGGGCCCGGAGGATGCCGAGGCGGTCGGAGCGGGAAGGGTCAGGGTCGGGACGAGCACCGCGGCCAGCAGGGCGAACAGGGCCAGGCCGGGCAAGAGCGCACGGCGCCGCGGACGTGTGTGGGGGATGCGTGGGGGCATGGGAGGCTCCGGTGTTTGTGCCGCGCACCGAGGCGTTCGGAGACCAGTGATGGGGGATGCTGGGGAGTGGGCAGAACGCATGGGGGTGCACGGCGACCAGCTAGTGGGGGAAATCCAGTTATATCAGGATTCTTCTGGTCAAAACACCCTAGGGCCACGGGAGTTTCCACCTTTATTGGCCCTGCAGCCCCCGTGTCGGAGGAGCCGCGCGGACGAGACGCGAACCCATGAGATCAGCCGCGACACCGAGGCGGCATGGCCCCCGCCGGGTGCCCGGACCCAGATGCTGGCCCGCTTCTCCACGGTCGCCGGCGAGCAGGGCTCCCCGACGCCCGGCGCGACCCGCGGGCTTCTCGCTGGAGTTCGGTAGATCGAGGAGGCCGTGCGCGCCGGCGCGGGTGCGCC
>JALYVC010000397.1 GCA_030853445.1 Actinomycetota bacterium
CGCCTACGATCCACGTTGTGTTCCTCTGCAAAACGCCCGGCTCGCGGGACCCGCCCGCGCGCATCGGCAAAGATAGGCGCAGCGGAGCGGTCAGGCAAGAAACACTGCCCGACCGCTGACGCAGAGCCCGGTGTCGCTCCGTTACTTGTCCTTCGCGTCCTTCGCGTCCTTGACGTCCTTTACGTTGGCGTCAGGTTTCCTGCGCGGCGTGAGGACCTCGTCGATGAGGCCGTAGTCCTTGGCCTCGGCCGCCGACATGATCTTGTCGCGCTCGATGTCCTCGTTGACCTGTTCGGGCGTGCGCCCGGTGTGGCCGGCGAGGGTCTCCTCGAGCCAGGTGCGCATCCGCAGCACCTCGTTGGCCTGGATCTCGATGTCGGAGGCCTGACCGTAGTCACCGCCACCCAGCGCGGGCTGGTGGATCAGGATGCGGGCGTTGGGCAGGGCGAACCGCTTGCCTGGGGCCCCCGCTGCCATGAGCACCGCAGCCGCCGAGGCGGCCTGGCCGACGACGAATGTCTGGATGTCGGGCCGGATGTACTGCATCGTGTCGTAGATCGCCGTCATGGCGGTGAACGAGCCACCCGGGCTGTTGATGTACATCAGGATGTCGCGCTCGGGGTCCTGCGACTCCAGCACGATCAGCTGGGCGATGATGTCGTCGGCCGACGCGTCGTCGACCTGGACCCCGAGGAAGATGATGCGGTCCTCGAACATCTTGGTGTAGGGGTCGAGACGCTTGATGCCGTAGGCGGTGCGCTCCTCGAACTGCGGCAGGATGTACCGGCTCGAGGGGCCGGGCACGTGCAGCCCACCGCCGTGGACGGAGGGGCGGTTGTTCATCAGCTCTCCCATGGTCGATCGCCTCACTTCTCGGTGGTACTGGCGGTCGTGGCGTCACCGGTGATCGGGCTGTCGCTCCGGGCAGCCCCGCTCTCGGCGTCGGCCGCCCGCGAGAACACGGCGTCGACGAAGCCGTACTCCTTCGCGGCCTCGGCTGTGAACCAGCGGTCACGGTCGGAGTCGCGCTCGATCTGCTCGAGCGTCTGACCGGTGTGCTGGGCGATCAGCTCGGCCATCGTCTTCTTGATGTGAAGCATCTGCTCGGCCTGGATCTTGATGTCGCTGGCCGTGCCACCGATGCCCCCCGACGGCTGGTGCATCATCACGCGGGCGTGCGGGGTGGCGTAGCGCTTGCCGGGTGTGCCGGCGCTGAGGAGGAACTGTCCCATCGAGGCCGCCATCCCCATCGCCACGGTCGCGACGTCGTTGGGCACCCACTGCATGGTGTCGAAGATGGCCATGCCAGCCGTCACCGACCCACCAGGGCTGTTGATGTAGAGCCAGATGTCCTTGTCGGGGTCCTCCGCCGCGAGCAGCAGCATCTGCGCACAGATCGCGTTGGCATTGTCGTCGCGGACCTCGGACCCGAGGAAGATGATCCGCTCCTTGAGGAGACGGTTGTAGATGTGGTCGTCCAGCCCACCCATGCCTTCACCGGCGGCGACGATCTCACGCTGTGGGGCCACTGCGGTCTCTTTTCCTTGCTCGTGACGTGCCCTGCCCTGAGGTCTCGGCAGGTGCCTTTCAGTGACCCTAACGTCAGGCCCCGACACAGGAATCCCGAAGGCGGCCCTGTTCGCCGTGAGCGCACTCTGCTCAGGTCGGGGGCCAGCTCCACCGAGCGGGCAGGCAGGCCTCAGCGGACCAGTGCCCGCACCTGCCAGGACGGCACGGCGTGGACCCAGTCGCGCAGGCTCGCGTCCTCCACGGCGGGGTAGGCCTCGAACGACCCGACGACGTCGAGCACGACCTGCGCTGGGCCGGTGGTGGCGGCGAGGACGACGCCCCTCGAGTCACCGACCTCGGCCTGCACCGGCGTGGTGGCCTGGTCGCCGGCGGCGACGGGCACCGAGCCCGCGGAGGAGGCCAGCGGGGTCGGCGGGATCTCGCCAGGGTGGGTCTCGGCGCGTCGGAGGGCGACATCGGTCGGCCGGTCGGCCGCGGTGAGGGTCGTCATCGACCCCACGAGCCCGAACGTGTTGTCGCCCACGACGTCGCTCGCCGGGCTGACCACGCCGCGTCCGAACGCCGCCAGCGGCCCGGTCCCGAAACCAGTGCGGGTGTCGAGCACCCGGCCGACCGGCAGCGCCCGGAAGCGCAGGTCGGCCCCGAGGCCCCCGTCGTCGTAGAAGCCCACGAGGTCGACCCGCACGGGGGTGGCGGCGGGCAGCCCGTTGGTCACGGTGAGCCGGACCAGACCCTGGTCGTCGAGCACGGCGGGGACCACCGCGAGGTTGGAGGCCGTGACCCCCCGCTGAAGCGAGAGGGTCGGGGTGGTCAGGGCCGCCGAGGCGGCGGTGGTCGGGTCGGCGGGCTCGGCGCCCGGGTCAGCCTCCGTGGGCGCAGCCACGAGGGCGTCCGCCATGGTGCTCGCCGTGACCGTGACGACTCCGGCGGCGGGAGCCGAGACGACGGACACCCTCACCAGCAGCGCCGTCACGTGCTGGGCGGACTCGGCCCCGAGGTCGACCGCCACCCGGCGGACTCCCCCGGCCTCCAGAGCCTGCGCGAGCGCCGGGTCGACCGTGGGCGCCGGTGAGGGGGTGGGGTCCAGGGCGTCGTCGGCGGAGGCGGGCGCGGCCGCACCCGCGCCCGGACCGAGCAGCCGCACCGGGTCGCTCGGCTGGTATCCCCCGCTGGGACCTAGCATGGCCACGACGGTGTCGTCCGCGGCATACAGGCCCACGAGGTCGAGCGTGACCGCTGCGGGTGCCGACGCGACCACGTCGACGGCGCCGCTCGGGTCGAGCGGGACCGTGACCAGGCTGGTCCGGGTGCCCAGGGAGGGCGCGGTCGCCGAGGTCAGCGGCCGCGCCGTGGCCAGGGGACCGAAGCCGGGTCGGATGCCGAGCAGTGCGGCGCGAGGCCCCGTCGCCGTGGTCGTGACGTTGAGGACGACGGCGGAGACGCCTGTCGTGGGCAGGCCGGGACGGCCGAGGACCGGCACCCGCAGCGGCGCCCCGGGGAGCACCGTAGCCCCCGTCTCACCGCCGACGAGGCGGGTGGTGCTCATGGGGTAGAAGCTGCCCGCGGAGGGGTGGGCGGCCGCCACCGGATCGGGCGGTGTCACGGCGTCGGCCGGGTCGAGGGGAGCCAGCAGGAGCCCGCCCAGCGCCACGACCCCGAGGGCCACCCACAGGCCTCGGGCCCGCCTCGCGTGGGCCTGCCGCATGAACCACTCCTCGCGTCGTCGGTTCTTGAGAGCCACCTTTGCCCTGGCACGAGCGCCGCTGGAGAGCTGCGCCCGACGGTGACCCGAAATCAGGGGAAGGACCCATGCTACGGCAGCGCACCCGGGCGCGGTCCAGACCCGGACGACGAGATCCGGCCAGGCGCGCGACGCGCCTGACCGGATCCGGGTCAGCCTCGGACACCTCCGCGGGCGGAGGCTGCCGGGTCGGTCTCAGCTGGTGGGACCCGAGTCGTCACCCTGCTCGTCGGTGGCCTCGGTGGCCTCGGTGACCTCGCTGGACTCAGTGACGTCGGTGACCTCGGTGACCTCGGTGATGTCAGTGACCTCGGTGACCTCGGTGACCTCGGACTCGACGACCATCTCGTCCTCCTCAGTGAACGCGTTGAGGTCGACGACCTTGCCCTCGGTGTCGGTGACCCTCGCGTGCTCGAGCACATGGGCGAGCGCCTTGCGGCGACCCACCTCGGCCACCATGGCCGGCACCTGACCCTGCCCGTCGATCGCCTGGGCGAACTGGTTCGGGTCCATGCCGTACTGCTGGGCCGACATCACGATGTACTCGATGAGCTCGGGCTGCTCGACCGTGATCTCCTCCTTCTCGACGATGGCGTCGAGGAGGAGCTGGGCCTTCAGGGCCTTGCGGGTGCTCTCGGTGACCTCGGTGCGGTGCTCCTCGTCCTCGAGGCGGCTCTCACCCTCGAGGTGGGAGTGGACCTCGGCCTCGACGATGCCCTCGGGCACGGGGACCTCGACGGCCTCGAGGAGCGAGTCGAGCACCTTGTCGCGGGCCTGGACGCCCTGCTCGAAGCGCTTGGCCTGCTCGGCCTGGTGGGTGAGGTCGGCGCGCAGCTCCTCGAGCGTGTCGAACTCGGAGGCGAGCTGGGCGAAGTCGTCGTCGAGCTCGGGCAGCTCGCGCTCCTTGACCGAGGCCACGGTGACCACGCACTGGGCGGCCTCGCCCTGGTGGTCGCCACCGGCGAGCGGGGCGCTGAAGTCCCTGGTCTCGCCGGCGTTCATGCCGACGAGCGCGTCGTCGATGCCCTCGATCATGTTCTTCGAGCCGACCTCGTAGGAGACGCCCGTCACCGCGTCGATCTCCTCGCCACCGATGGTGGCCCTGAGGTCGATGGAGACGAAGTCGCCCTCCTGCGCGGGCCGGTCGACGCCCTTGAGGGTGCCGAAGCGCTGGCGCAGGGTGGTCATCCGCTCGTCGATGTCGTCGTCGGTCGCCGCGACGGCGTCGACCTCGACGGAGATGGAGGAGTAGTCGGGCAGCGTGATCTCGGGACGCACGTCGACCTCGACAGTGAACTTGAGGTCCTGTCCGACCTCGGCCGGCACCTCGGTCACGTCGACGTCGGGCTGGCCGAGCGGCCGCACGGAGTTCTCGTCGATGGCCTGGCCGTAGAACTTCGGCAGGGCCTCGTTGACGGCCTCCTGCAGCACGGCGCCACGGCCGACGCGCTGGTCGATGATCCGCGCGGGCACCTTGCCCTTGCGGAAGCCGGGCACCTGGATCTGCGCACCGATGGTCTTGTAGGCCGCGTCGAGGCTCGGCTGGAGCTCCTCGTAGGGCACCTCGACGGTGAGCTTGACCCGGGTCGGGTTGAGGGTCTCGACGGCACTCTTCACTGCAGGGCTCTCCAAGGCTTCAGATCGGCTGGGGGATGTCGCACCACGCTGGGCACCGGGCGAGCGTGTGGCTCGAGGGGTGCGCACGCGGCATACGAGAACGAGCACGCGGCGACGTGCCTGTAAGGCACCGCGACGCCGCGCCGCGGACAATGTTCCATGCTAGCCGCCCAGCCGTGCCGCGCCGAATCGTCGTCCGGGTCGTCCGGCTCGTCGGGCGAGGCCCGTCACCCGCCTCGTCCGGATGGAGGGGGTGAGCACTCCCGTCCACGAGGTGACCGGACGAAGCAACGGTCGGGGTCACCGGACCCGAAGTCGGGGTAACAGGATTTGAACCTGCGGCCTTCCGCTCCCAAAGCGGACGCGCTACCAAGCTGCGCCATACCCCGTGGCCTCGACACCACGACCCGGATTGGATCGCGCGCGAGCGCTGGCACTAGGCTAGACCCCCGGACGCATGCGCCTGACCCCGGTCGGTGCGTCCACGCGGGCGTAGCTCAATGGTAGAGCCCCAGTCTTCCAAACTGATTACGCGAGTTCGATTCTCGTCGCCCGCTCCACCGCTGCCACCATCGCCTCGCCGGACCCGTCACGGCCTCAGTCCGCGCGCGTGATGCGCAGGTCGGTGATGGTCCGCCCCGCCGCGAGGCCCTTGGCCTCGAATCCGGCCACGGGACGCCAGTCCGGGCGAGGTGCCGACGAGGCGCTCAGCTCCCCGTGATCCGTCACCGTGTGCACCACGTGCTCGGCGTAGTCGTCCTGGTCGGTGGCGACCAGCAGCGCGCCGCCCGGGGCCAGCCGGTCGGCGATGAGGTCGAGCGTGTCAGGGCGCACGAACCGCCGGCCACGGTGCCGGGGCTTGGGCCAGGGGTCCGGGAAGAACAGGTGGATGGCGGCGAGCTGCCCCGGTGCCAGGCGGTCGACGAGGAACGCGATGGCGTCTTCGCGGTCGACCCGTAGGTTGTCACCCACCCCCGCCTCGTCGGCGACGGCCATCAACCGGGCCAGCCCGGGCACGTGCACGTCGATCGCCACGAGGTCGCGGTCCGGGTGGGAGGCCGCGAAGGCGACGGCGGCTGCCCCGTGCCCGCACCCGATCTCGAGCACGACCGGGGCGACCCGGCCGAAGGCGGCCACGGGATCGAGCGGCCCGGTCGGCAGCTGGCGCCGGGGCCCGAAGCGCGCGAGACGCCCGTCGGTGAGCTCGCTGCGCCGACCCTGACGCCCGTTGAAGGTCAGCACGTGATGACGGCCCGTCGTGCGCAGCGGGTCGCCGATCAGGCGGCGGTCGGGGGTCGGCTGGTCGAGTGGCACGGCGGTGATGCTAGCCAGCCACCTGCCGCTGCGGCGATCCCGACAACTCGCCGTCTCCTCGCGACCCCGGGGCGCCGACGCCCTAGGGTTAAGGCCACCGTCGGGCCCCGGGCTCCGGCGACCCCTTCCCCGAGCAGCACAGGAGTCGATCCACGATGGGCATCTTCGACAACATCTCCGACCTCGCCGGCCAGGCCAAGGACAAGGCCCAGGAGCTGGTCGACGAGCACGGCGACCAGGTCGGCGACGGCCTCGACAAGGCCGGTGCCTTCGCTGACGAGAAGACCGGCGGGCAGCACAGCGACCAGATCGCCCAGGGCGTCGGCAGGGCCAAGGACGGCCTGGACGGCCTCGACGGCCAGGACGACGACATCCGCTGACCGCCCCTCGCGAGGGTCCCGGGCGGCGGCGTCCCGGGAAGCGTGCGGTCAGTCAGTCGCGCCAGATCAGTCAGCCGGCGCCAGATCAGTCAGCCGGCGCCAGATCAGTCAGTCGCGCCAGATCATGACAACCGCGCGGTCGTCGCTCTCGCCCGCTCCGGCGGCGGCGCACAGCCGCGACGCACCGCCCCTGAAGCCCTTGGTGAGCAGGCGCTCGGCCGTGCCGAGCATCCGGTCGACCCCGGCGCTGAGGTCGCGGTCGCGGGTCTCGATGACGCCGTCGGTGTAGAGCAGGAGCGCATCACCACGCTGGAGCGAGCCCTGGGTGCGGTGGTACACCGCCGCCTCGAGCACCCCGAGCACGGGCCCGGACGTCTCGTCGAGCTCCGTCCAGCGTCCCGATCCGCAGTGGAACTGCACGGCCGACGGGTGGCCCGCGGTGCCGACGTCGTAGCGGCCCGTCGCGAGGTCGACCGACACGTGCACCGCCGTGGCGAAGCCCTCGTCCCAGTGCTGGCCCACGAGATAGCTGTTGGCGGCGCCGAGGAAGCGGTCGGGTCGGGTCTCGCCGAGCAGACCACCGAGGGCACCCGAGAGCAGGAGCGACCGGGTGCCGGCCTGCACCCCCTTGCCGGAGACGTCGACCACCGTGACCTCCAGCTGCTGGCCGTCACGGGCGTTGGTGGCGACGACGAAGTCGCCCGAGAAGGACTGGCCGTAGGCCGACTCGACCGCGCTCTCGGCGTGCCACCCGGCAGGCAGCTCGGGCAGCTCTCCGAACGCCTTGAGCCGGTCGCGCAGGTCGACGAACATCGACTCACCGCCATGACCCTCGACGCCGACGCGCGAGCGGGAGACGTTGGCGGCGAACGCCATCACGATCACGAGCACGTTGGCCACCAGTGCCCCGTACGACGACCAGGTCCACGGGAGCCTGAGGGTGGTCGCGAGGGTGAGCACGACCAGCTCGATGGTGAAGGTCACCGCGACCGACGTCATCCACGACGGCCGCAGGTAGAGGGCGGCTAGCAGCACGGCGGGCGCATAGGCGCTCGGCGGGACCGTATAGGGCTTCCACACCCCGAAGAGGCAGGCCGCCAGACCCAGCAGGAGGAAGCCCACACCACGGGCGGTCTGGCTGTGTCGCAACCAGAGCCCGAGGTCTCGCCGGGCCCGCGCCACCCGGCCGCCGGGTTCGCTACCCCTGGTGGGCAGCACCACGGTCATGACACGGGGGTCGTCCGAGGCTGCGGCCGGGGCCGACGTCCGGAGGGTCATGGTCACCGCCTGCCGTGGGGTCGTGGTGCGGGGGACGAGGTCACCGGGGGTTTTTGGGGAACTTGGTGCGCTGCAGCCCTGATTGTGCTGCACCGCGCCTCCCCTGTCCCGGCTATCCAGACAAACGCCCCAGCGGGGTGTCCCGGGCCCGGTGGGCACGGGACACCC
>JALYVC010000406.1 GCA_030853445.1 Actinomycetota bacterium
GCTGGGGGCCGGGGCGCGCCGACGCCCCCACGACCGCCACGGCGGGGGTCTCGAAGAGTCGCTCCGGAAGGGTCACGGCTCCATCCTCACAGAGCCCACCGACCGCTCCCGCCGTCGTCCCCAGCCCACCGCACCCGACCCCGAAGGGATGCCCAGCCGGCCCGGCCCGGCCCGGCCCGGATGGAGCCTCAGCCGCGCACGGCCGCCTGCAGGGCCTCGACACGGTCGGTGCGCTCCCACGGGAACGCTCCCTCGATGCCGGGGGCCGAGGTGCGGCCGAAGTGCCCGTAGGCCGCCGTGGCCTTGTAGATCGGGCGCAGCAGGTCGAGCTGCTCGACGATGGCGCCGGGGCGCAGGTCGAACACCGACGAGATACCCGCCTGGATCTTGTCGTTGGGTGCCGTCTCGGTGCCGAAGGTCTCGACGTAGAGACCGACCGGCTTCGAGGTCCCGATCGCGTAGGCGACCTGGATCTCGCAGCGGGCGGCGAGCCCCGCAGCGACGACGTTCTTGGCCACCCAGCGCATCGCGTAGGCCGCGGACCGGTCGACCTTGCTAGGGTCCTTGCCCGAGAAGGCGCCGCCACCGTGGCGGGCCATGCCGCCATAGGTGTCGACGATGATCTTGCGACCGGTGAGGCCGGCGTCGCCCATCGGCCCGCCGATCTCGAAGCGACCGGTGGGGTTGATCAGCGTGCGGTAGCTCGAGACGTCGAGGTCGGAGCCGGTGGCCTTGAGCTCGTCGAGCACGGGCGTGATGACGTGCTCGAGGATGTCGGGCTGCAGCAGCCCCTCGAGCGAGATGTCGGCCGCGTGCTGGGTCGAGAGCACCACGGTGTCGAGGCGGACGGCCCTGGCGCCGTCGTAGGCGATCGTGACCTGGGTCTTGCCGTCGGGGCGCAGATAGGCGACCTGGCCGCTCTTGCGCACGGCGGTCAGCCGCTCGGCGAGGCGGTGCGCCAGGTGGATCGGGAGCGGCATGAGCTCGGCGGTGTCCTGGCAGGCGTAGCCGAACATCAGGCCCTGGTCGCCGGCGCCCTGCTTGTCGAGCGGGTCGACGCCGCCCGTGCGGTTCTCGTAGGCGGTGTCGACGCCCTGCGCGATGTCGGGGGACTGCTGGCCGATCGACACCTCGACGCCGCACGACGCACCGTCGAAGCCCTTGGTCGAGGAGTCATAGCCGATGCCGAGCACGGTGTCGCGCACGATCGCGGGAATCTCGACGTAGGCCTGGGTGGTGACCTCGCCGGCGACGTGGACCAGGCCGGTGGTCACCATCGTCTCGACGGCGACGCGGCTGCCGGAGTCCTGCTCGAGCATCGCGTCGAGGATCGCGTCGCTGACCTGGTCGCAGATCTTGTCGGGGTGGCCCTCGGTGACGGACTCGGACGTGAACAGGCGCGACAACGTGATCTCCTCGGGGGGTGGTGGGGTGGGGCGCGGGCGGCAGCGCACGCGAGACCGCAGACGAGTCTAGTAGGGCGTGAGCAGCGTCTCGACGCCGTCCCACACGACCCCCGCGATCTCGGTCTTGGAGGCCGGTCCGGCGGCGTGGTCGGCAGGCGCCCCGGGGCCGGGTGCGAAGAGCAGGTGCACGGTGTTGGCGTCGGTGCCGAAGGCCAGCCCGCCACCCACCTCGTTGGCCACGAGCAGGTCGCAGCCCTTGCGGGCCAGCTTCTCGCGCGCGTGATCCAGCACCGAGCCGTGCGCGTCGCCGGTCTCGGCTGCGAAGCCGACGACGACCGGGCGCGGCGAGCTGCCCCGCGCGGCGACCAGCCCGGCGAGCACGTCGGGGTTGCGCACCAGCTCGATCGTCGGCGCCGACTCGTCGGCGCCGGTGGGGCTGTCGTCGTGGCTCTTCTTGATCTTGGCCATAGCGACGTTGCGGGGCCGGAAGTCGGCGACGGCGGCGGCCATGACCACGACGTCGGCCTCGGCCGCGGCAGCGGTGACCGCTGCCTGCAGCTCGAGGGCCGTCTCCACCGCGACCACGTCGACCCCCGAGGGTACGGCGAGCCCGGTCGCCGTGCTGACGAGCGTCACCCGGGCGCCGCGGGCGACCGCGACCTCGGCGAGCGCATAGCCCTGCTTGCCGGACGAGCGGTTCCCGAGGAAGCGCACCGGGTCGAGGTCCT
>JALYVC010000506.1 GCA_030853445.1 Actinomycetota bacterium
GGACCGAGGTCGGTCCCGCCCACGAGGGCACTTCTGCCGGCACCCCTGGCGTGCGCCGGGGGGCGCAGGGAGGTCAGCTCTTGCCGAGGATGCGGTTCAGGTTCGTGCCGCAGACGGGGCACTGGCCCTTGGCCATGCGGCGGCCGTTCTCACTGACGACCACCTTGCCCTCAGCCTCGCGCTTGGCCTTGCACTTCACGCAGTAGAACTCGCCCGAGTAGGTCTCGCCAGTCTCGGTGGCAGGCTTCTTCTCAGCCTTCTGGTCAACCATGTGACGCTTCTCCTTATCTGTCTGCACCTCGGTCTCCGGCGCAGGACTTGGTCAACCCTAGACCAGCGTGAGCGTGGACACGGCCAACGGGGGCGCCAGGGGTCCCGCGAGTCGCTCCCAGGTCGTCGTACTCTCGACCCATGGTCGAGGCGCGTCGGGCCGGGTCGGACAGTGACGTCGAGGTGCGGCGCAGCCGCCGCCGACGTCGCACCGTGAGCGCCTACCGGCAGGACGGACGCACGGTTGTGCTCATCCCGGCCGGCTTCACCAAGGCGCAGGAGCAGCGGTGGGTCGACGCCATGCTGGGGCGGCTGGCCGAGGGTGACCGGCGACGGCGCCCCAGCGACCTCGAGCTCGCCGACCGCGCCGCGGAGCTGGCGGCGCGCTACCTCGGCGGTGTCACCCGCCCCACCTCGGTGCGGTGGGTCTCCAACCAGCGCAGCCGCTGGGGGTCGTGCACCCCCGCCGACGGAAGCATCCGCATCTCCAACCGGCTCAAGGGGATGCCCGCCTACGTGCTCGACTACGTCCTTCTCCACGAGCTCGCGCACCTGGTCAACCCGGCCCACGACCGCGCGTTCTGGAAGCTTCTCGAGGCCTACCCGCGGCTCGAACGGGCGCGCGGCTACCTCGAGGGGGTAGCGGGCACAACAGGACTCGCCTCACCTGATGCCGACGACACCATCGACCCGGCCATCCTGGACGTTTGCGACGACCCCGGCGAGGACCCCGGCGACGACCCCGGCGACGACCCCGGCGACAGCGCGTCGGGGCAGCTGTTCTAGACCGGGCGAGCCAGTGCCGACACCGCTCGCAGGCCGAGCTCCACCGGCCGCCCCAGCTCGGCGGCCGTGCCCTCGGGGAGGGCGTCCACCGGCCACCACCTCACGTCGTGCGACTCGTCGCTGACCACCGGCGTCGCACCCCCCGGGGCCAGGGCGGCATACCGCAGGTCGAGGTGCTGCTCGCAGCGGCCGAACGAGCCGACGAGGTAATGGCGGTCGAGGTGCACCGGCGTCGGGGTGACCATCAGGCCGGTGATGCCACCCTCCTCGAGGGCCTCCCGCTCGGCGCCGGCCCTCACCGAGCGGTCGACCGGCTCGAGGTGGCCTCCCAGCTGGTACCACTGCCCCGCCTTAAGGTGGTGGGTCAGCAGCACGTGGGTCAGGTCGGCGTCGAGCACGACGGCGCTCGCGGTGAAGTGCGCGGGCGGACCGGCCTTGGCCAGGGCGTCGGGGTGCTCACGCAGGTGCGCCAGCATGTCGAGCAGCAAGAGCTCCTGCTGCTCGTCCGCCGGCTCGAGAGCCGACAGGACGCGTAGCGCGTCGGCGTGCAGCAGACCGTATGCCGCGAGGTCGGCTCCCGCCGTCACGCCGCCGGACCGTCATGGTCACGCGGGGTGTCGGGGCCGTCGGGCGACCCGTCGGCCTCCGCCTCGCGCAGCAGCTCCTCGAGCGCAGAGTCGACGTCGTCGCCGGCCCCACCGCCGCGGCGCTTCTCGACGTAGCCCATGGGGTCGTCGAGGTCCTCGGTGCGCGGCGAGATGTCGGGGTGCGACCACGCGCCGTCACGCAGGCCGATGCCACCCGAGCTCTCGAGGGCGGCCCAGAGGTTGCGCGCGTCGCGCAGACGGCGCGGCCGCAGCTCGAGACCGACCAGCGCGCTGAAGGCCTTCTGCGCGGGGCCGCCGGCCCGGCGTCGTCGTACGGCTTCGCCGAGGGCGACGGACTGCGGCAGGTGGGCCTGCGTCGCCTGGTCGGTGACGAGGTCGACCCAGCCCTCGACGAGCGCCAGCGAGGTCTCGAGGCGGGTCAAGGTGGCCTGCTGCTCCGGAGTGGGCGTGGGGGAGAAGAGCTTGTGCTGCAAGGCCTCCTGCAGCTGGGCGAAGCCCTCGGGGGAGTCGGGCGCCTCCATGTCGCGCACCTGCTCCTCGATGGCGTCGGTGTCGATGTCGATGTTGGCGGCATAGTCGCGCACCGTCGCCTCGAGCTGCGGCCGAAGCCACGGCACCTCGGCGAAGAGGCGGGCCCGCGCGCCCTCGCGCACAGCGAGGTAGAGCAGCACCTGCGAGGCCTCGACCCCCAGGCCCTCGGTGAAGGCGGCGACGCTGCTGGGCAGCAGGGCGACGTCCTCCGACGGCACGAGCGGCAGCCCGACCTCGGTGCCCGAGAGCATGTCGGAGGCAAGCGCACCCACCCCCTGCCCGAGCTGGGCGGTGAACATCGACCCCGACAGCTGCTCCATCGCGGGCGCCACCTGGTCGAGCAGGGCGGAGAAGTCGAAGCCACCACCGGCACCGCCCGGCAGGTTCGCCTTGAGGGCATCGGGGAGCTGGTCGGCGAACCCCTCCGGCAGGTTGTCGGTGAGCTTGCCCATCTGCTGGCGCAGAGCGGCGCTCACCGCGCGGGTCACCCCCGCCGAGATCGGTTCCACGAGGCCGGCCCAGGTCGGCATGGTGGCCTCGACCCACTCGGCCCGGCTCCAGGCGACCCCCGTCCCCATCGGCGCGTCGAAGGCGGTCACGGGGTCGATCCACAGCTGCGCGACCCGCACCGCGTCCGCCACCTCGCGCCGCTGGGCGTCCGTGACGCTGGGGTCGGAGTCACTGCCGGCGACCGTCTTGCGGGCCACGTCGGTCGCCATCTCGACCCGGCTCTGCGGCGTCTGCGGAGTGAAGAGACCTGCGAGCTGCTGCTGCATGGCGGCGAAGGCGCCCATCGGTGCCCCCCCTGCTCCGGGCGGGGTGACGCCCAGCTGGCGCATCATCTCGGCGAGGTCGGGCATCCCCCCGCCGGGGCCACCGGCACCGAGCTGGCTCATGATCGCGCCAAGGTCGGGCATCCCGCCGCCGGATCCGCCCAGCTGGCGCATGATCTGCTCGAGGTCGGGCATCTCACCCGACCCGGTGAGCTGGCGCAGCAGCTCTGCGAAGTCGGGGGGTCCGGCGTCGTCGCCGCTGTCGCTTCGGCCAGGGCCGGAGGACGTGCCTCCGAAGCCCATGGGCGACTTCCCCGTGGGGGGGGTCGCGGGGGCCTGGTCGCCTCCGTCGGGTGCACCCGAGACGGGCTCGGCCCCCTCGTCGGGGTCTCGTGGGTCCTCGGGTCGACCGAATCCTGATGCCATCGCTCCAGCCTCCTCGGTCCCCGCGGGGACCACAACCTGCCATCACCTGACGACCGACGCGTGGGTCACGTCGTACGGAGCCCCATACCAAGGTCCTGCCTCGTCAACCACGCCTGCCGTGGGAAGGTTCCCAGCCCGAGGACGGGGCGTCGTCGGTGGGTGCCCGTGCGGCGCTCAGCCGGGCATACGACAATGACGCGAGAATGACGGGTGCAGCCGCCACCGTCCGCCGCAGCGAAGCAGGAGTCGATGAGCCACACCACCGAGGTCGTCCTCGCGGAGGTCCGTGACGCTCCGCTGTCGATCGACGAGGTCGTCGAGGCGGTGCGCGACCGTCGCGCGGGGGCCGTGTGCGTCTTCGTCGGCTACGTGCGCGACCATGACCACGGCGAGAGCGTCGAGGTCCTCGACTACGAGGTGCACCCCAGCGCGGCCGACGTCGCCCACGCCCTCGCCACCCGACTCGCTGCCGACGGCCGCGCCCTGCGCATCGGCGTCGTGCACCGCTACGGGCACCTCGTGATCGGTGACGTCGCGATCGTCGCCGCCGTCAGCTCGGCGCACCGGGCCGAGTCGTTCGAGGTGTGCCGCACTCTCGTCGACGAGTTCAAGGCGACCGTGCCGATCTGGAAGCACCAGACCTTCACCGACGGCTCCGACGAGTGGGTAGGGCTGCCGTGAGCACGGACCAGACCCCCCCAGGGCCCACCGGCCCCGACCCGCAGGTGTCGTTCTCCAGTGCCCCGGTGCCGCAGCCGGCGTCCCAACGCCGCACCTCGCGAGGCACCGCCCTGGCTCTCGGCGCGGTCTTCGTCGGCCTGCTCATCGGCGCCGTCGGCAACCTCGTGCATCTGCCCTACGCGATCATGTCGCCCGGGCCTGCTACCAACGTCCTGAGCACGGGCGGGGGCAGGGACGGCAAGAGCCCGCTCATCGCCATCAGCGGGCGCACCACCTACCCCGCCACCGGTGCCCTCGACTTCACGACCGTGCGGGTCAACGGCGGCCCCGGCTACCCCGTCTCGGTGTGGGACGTGCTCGGCGCGTGGTTCGACAGCCACCAGGAGGTCTATCCCGTCGATGCGCTCTTCCCCCCGAGCCAGTCGGCGCAGGACGTCTCGGCCGAGAACCAGGCGGAGATGACCGACTCGCAGCAGGAGGCCACCGCGGTCGCGCTGCGCAAGCTCGGCATCCCCGTCACGCAGGTGGTGAGCGTCGGGAAGGTCGCCAAGGACGCGCCGTCCGGTGACGCCCTGCACGTGGGTGACGTCATCACCTCGGTCGGGGGAGCCAAGGTGGCCGACTCGGTCGCGATCCGGGCGCAGGTCCAGAAGGTCACACCGGGCGGGGTTCTCGAGGTGGGCGTGGTGCGCAACGGCAAGCCCGTGACGGTCGAGGCCCGCACGGGCAGCGACTCGGGACGCACCGTGCTGGGCGTGGTGCTCGCCATCGGCTTCCGCTTCCCCTTCAGCGTCACGATCGACGCCGGTGACGTCGGCGGCCCGTCGGCGGGGCTGATGTTCTCGCTCGGCATCTACGACAAGCTCACCGACGGCTCGCTCACCGGCGGCCAGAAGGTCGCCGGCACCGGCACCATCGACCTGACCGGCGCAGTCGGTGCCATCGGCGGTATCCAACAGAAGATGGCCGGCGCCCACGACCAGGGGGCCACGTGGTTCCTCGCACCCGCCGAGAACTGCAACGAGGTCGTGGGTCACGTGCCCGACGGCATGAAGGCGGTCAAGGTCACGACCTTCGACGACGCCGAGGCCGCCGTCACCAGGATCGGGCGCGGGGAGACGGGCGACCTGCCGCACTGCTGAGCAGCAGCGCCGTCCGCGCCGTCGAGACCCCTGTGCGGGGGGATCAGGACTCGAAGGTCGTCCGCAGGGCGGCGACGAGACCCGGCGCGAGGTCGGGCCCGGTGGCCACCTCGTCGTCGGAGTCGTGGGCGCGCTGGCGCAGTAAGCAGACCGAGCGACCGTCGCGCAGGACCGCCACCAGCAGTCGCACGTCGCGGCGGTCGGGGTGCGCAGCGAGCGCGGTGACGGCGGCGTCGGGGTCGGCCGGCAGGTCGCGCTCGGCGTCGGGGGGCACCACCATGCGCTCGACGGCGAAGGCGCAGCCGTCGACGTCCTCGGGCCAGGCGATGCGGCCGAGGACCGACTCGAGGTCGGTCGAGCTGGGCAGTCCCTCCTGCTCCACCGCTGAGAGCGCGCCCTCGGCGAGGTCGCTGGCCGACAGGCCCGCGGAGAGCTGCGGTTCGCGCCGCAACAGCTCCTGGGTCAGCACGAGGGCGAACAGCCGCGGCGGCTGGTCCCACCCGGCGGCGGCGACGTGGCGCTCGGTGTCGAGGGCGGCGATGGACAGGGGGTCGACGACCGACCGGTGCTCGCGGGTCACGGACCCATCCTCGCGCACCGGCGGGTGACGATCGTGTGTCGGGGTGGGTCTGGGGGGGCCTGTGGCTCTCATCCCATGGGTGGGGTTCGTATATTGAGGGTCCACGTCGTCCGCCCGCGGTCGACGGTGACGACGAAGATGGGTTGGCAGTGAGCGAACGCGAGTGGTTCAACGACGGTCCCGGCGAGGGCGAGGAGTCCGCAGCGGGTCGAGGCGGGGGCAACGGTTCGACCTCGACGCTGCGACGTGCGCGTCAACGGGGGCCGTTGGTGCCGACCCTGGTCATCCTGGTCGTGCTCGGGGTGCTGCTGACCGTCGTCGCCCAGGTGTGGACCGAGGTGCTGTGGTTCGACTCCGTCGGCTTCCGCTCGGTCTTCACGACGGCGCTGGGGGCCAAGCTGCTGCTCGGCGTGGTCACCGGGCTCGTGACCGCCGTACTGGTCGGCTCCAGCCTCGTCATCGCCTTCCGGTCGCGGCCGATCTACGTGCCCGACCCCGAGCAGGACTCTCTCGAGCGATACCGCGAGGCCATCGAGCCGCTGCGCCAGCTCGCGACCTGGGGGGTGCCGGTGGTCATCGGTCTGCTCACCGGTCTCGGGGCGGCGGGCCAGTGGGAGACCTGGCTGCTGTGGCTCAACCGGCAGCCCTTCGGGCAGGACGACCCGCAGTTCGGCATGGACATCGGCTTCTTCGTGTTCACCCTGCCCTGGCTGCAGTTCCTCGTCGGTCTGCTGACGACGGCGCTCGTGATCTCGCTGGTCGCGGCGGCCTTCACCCACTACGTCTTCGGGGGCCTGCAGTTCTCGCCGGGCAACCGGCGCACCACCCAGACGGCGCGGGTCCACCTCTCGGCGCTGCTCGCCGCGATCATCCTGCTCAGGGCCGCCGGCTACTGGCTCGACCGCTACTCCCTGACCACCAAGACCAGCGACCTCATGACCGGCATCCAGTACACCGACGCCACCGCGGTGCTGCCGACCAAGGTGATCCTGTCGATCGCCTCGATCGTCGTCGCGCTGATCTTCCTCACAGTGATCTGGCTGCGCTCGTGGCGGCTGCCGCTCATCGGTCTCGTCAGCCTCGTCGTCGTCGCCATCGTCGTCGGTGGCATCGTCCCGGCGCTGATCCAGTCGCTGCGGGTCAAGCCCAGCGAGCAGTCGCTGGAGGCTCCGTATCTCGCCAACAACATCAAGGCGACCCGCGACGCCTTCGGCCTGTCGGGGGTCAACTCCATCGCGTACGCCGGGACCACGCAGACCGCTCCCGCCCAGCTGCGCAAGGAGACGGCCGCCATCCCGGGCATCCGGCTCACCGACCCCAATGTCGTCTCACCGACCTTCCAGCAGCTGCAGGCCGGCCGCAACTTCTACAAGTTCCCCGACACCCTCGACGTCGACCGCTACACGGTCAAGGGCAAGGTGGAGGACACCGTCATCGGCACTCGCGAGCTCGACCTCGCGGGGGTCCCGGCCGGGCAGCGCAACTGGCTCAACGACCATGCGGTCTACACCCACGGCTACGGACTGGTCGCCGCCTACTCCAACCGCAAGGACACCGACGGGAGGCCGGTGTTCTTCGAGAGCAGTGTCCCGGTCGGCAATGGCGCGCTCGGCAAGTACGAGCCGCGCATCTACTTCGGCGAGCAGTCGACGCAGTACTCCATCGTCGGAGCGCCGCAGGGGGCCGCGCCGCGCGAGTTCGACTACCCGGCCGACGGATCGGGGGCGTCGAGCCAGGCGCAGAACACCTACGGCGGCACTGGCGGCGTCGCGATCGGGTCGTTCGCCCGACGGCTCGCCTACGCCGTCACCTACCGCGAGCCGAACTTCATGCTCTCGGACGCGGTGAACGCCGACTCGCGTCTGCTCGACCACCGCACGCCTCGCGAGCGGATCGAGCGGGTCGCCCCGTGGCTCACCCTCGATGGCAACGCCTACCCAGCCGTCGTCGACGGGCGGGTCGAGTGGATCCTCGACGGCTACACGACGACGGCCGACTTCCCGAACTCCCGGTTGACCTCGATCGACGCGGCTACCGCCGACTCGATCACGACGTCGCGTAGCGCGGTCCAGGCGATCCAGGCCGGTCAGATCAACTACATCCGCAACTCGGTCAAGGCCACCGTCGACGCCTTCGACGGCACGGTGCACCTCTACGCCTGGGACGAGAGCGATCCCCTGCTCCAGGCGTGGTCGCACGTGTTCCCCGGCACCGTCGAGCCGACCTCGGCGATCTCCGCGTCGCTGATGTCGCACCTTCGCTACCCCGAAGACCTGTTCAAGGTGCAGCGCAGCGTGCTGGCGCGGTACCACGTCACCGACCCGGGCTCGTTCTACCAGAGCAACGACCTGTGGGACGTGCCGGCCGACCCGACGCAGGAGGCGAGGGCGACCGACCAGCCGCCCTACTACCTCAGCCTGGCCATGCCGGGCACCACCTCGCCGTCGTTCTCCCTGACGACGAACTTCAAGCCGTTCGGCTCGCGTGAGGTGCTGTCGGCCTTCCTCGCCGTGGACGCCAACGCCGGAAACGTCAAGGGCGTCAAGGCCAGCGACTACGGCAAGCTGCGGCTGCTGGAGCTGCCGCGCGACAGCAACGTCAAGGGCCCGGGGCAGGTGCAGAACGATCTCAACTCCTCCCAGGTGACCCAACAGACCGGCGGTCAGGTGCTGGCGCTGTCCAGCTACCTGACGACCCAGCGCTCCGGTGGCTCGTCGGTCGTGTTCGGCAATCTCCTGACCCTGCCGGTCGGGGGTGGGCTGCTGTACGCCGAGCCCATCTACGTGCAGAGCAACGCCGCCTCGGCGTTCCCCCTCAACCGGCAGGTGGTCGTCGTCTTCGGCAACCAGCTCGCCTGGTCACCGACACTGGGCGGAGCCCTCGACGCGCTCTTCGGCGGCAGCTCCGGCTCCACCACACCCGACCAGCCCACGACCCCGACCACGCCGACCACTCCAGGCTCAGGGGGGGCAGGGAACAACCCTGCCCTGATCAAGGCGATCGCCGACGCCCAGAAGGCCATGGTCGACGCTGACGCCGCCCTGGCCAAGCAGGACTTCGCGGCGTACGGCGAGGCCCAGAAGGCCCTCAAGGCCGCGATCGCGGCCGCGGCAGCGTCGACGCCCACGGGCACGGTCACGGTGACCCCCACCGGCACCCCCACCTCGACGGGCACGCCCACGGGCTGAGCCACGGCTGAGGCCGGTCGCCACGATTTGGAGGTCGCCAGCGACCTCGCGTAGGGTAAAGACATACCGACGCGGGGTGGAGCAGCTCGGTAGCTCGCCGGGCTCATAACCCGGAGGTCGCAGGTTCAAATCCTGCCCCCGCTACCAGAACGCGAAAGGCCCGGGCCGCGAGGTCCGGGCCTTTCGCGTCGTCGCCCACCCTGGCGTGCGCATGCCGGTGGGCCGCTCATGCGTTGTGCCATCAGGACCGTCAGCACGGCCCGCCCCATTGCGAGGGCAACCCGATGTCGATGGTCGACGCGGAGACGATCGTGACCGCTCCGAGCCGGGGCACGGTCAACACCCGCTGGCGAGACTCCACGACCGGCTCAGCTGCCCAACGGCCATCCAGTACCGCAACAGCCAGCGGTCGTCCGGTCCGTGGGCCACAAGCACCACGGCCACCGTGACCGCTGGTCGCGTCCAGTGCGCCGCCCGGCGCAGCCCCAGGTCGCCGTTGCGCAACATTTATCCGCACCTGTCGAGGAACACGCCCAACGGTGGTTAACCTCAGGCGACCGCCGCGACGACGCGACACCAGGAGGCAGCGTTGCTTCAGCTTGACGACGTATCAGTACGGTACGGGCGATCCGTGCAAGCCCTGCGGGGCGTGAGCTTCGAGGTGGCACCCGGAGAGGTGCTCGCAGTCCTCGGCAGCAACGGTGCCGGGAAGTCCACCCTGCTGCGCGCCATCTCGGGCACGCTCCCTCTGCACGGTGGTGCCGTCACGTCCGGCACCGTGACCTTCGAGGGGCAGCGGCTCACCGGCCTCGACCCGGCGGCGATCGTGCGTCGCCACCTGCTCCAGGTGCCCGAAGGCCGCCAGATCTTCGGCCGCATGTCGGTGGAGGAGAACCTGCGCGTCGGTGGGCTGTCGGCCGACCCCCAGCGACGCGACGCGGCTCGCGAGCGGGTCTTCGAGCTCTTTCCCCGGCTCAAGGAGCGGCTCGCCCAGCCGGGGGGGCTGCTCTCCGGTGGCGAGCAGCAGATGCTCGCCATCGGGCGCGCCCTCATGTGCGACCCCAAGATCCTGCTGCTCGACGAGCCCTCGCTCGGTCTGGCACCCCAGATGATCAACCGCATCGGCGCCATCGTCACCGAGATCAACAGCACCGGCACGGCGGTGGTGCTGGTCGAGCAGAACGCGACGATGGCCCTGCGCGTCGCCCACAACGCCGTCGTCCTCGAGGTCGGTGAGCTCGCCCTCAGCGGCACCGCGGTAGAGCTGGCTGCTTCGGAGGACGTGCAGCGCCTCTACCTCGGAGGGCACGCCGAGAGCGACGAGACGGCCGCAGCCGACCTCGAGCACGCCCGCACGGCTGTCCACCGCACCCTCTCGGTCTGGAGGGGCTGATGACCACCACTGCCACCACCACACCTGGCGCGGCAGCCCCCGACGAGACCCTGCGTGACGTGCGACCCCTCGCCGTCGAGGGGCTCACCATCCGCTTCGGCGGCATCGTCGCGCTGCAGGAGGTCTCCTTCACCGTGGCGCCGCGCACCATCCACGCCCTCATCGGGCCCAACGGAGCCGGCAAGTCGACCTGCTTCAACGCCATCACCGGCATCTACAAGCCCACGGAGGGTCGAATCCGGTTGGGCGAGAAGGACCTGGTGGACACCCCGGCCCACCGGATCGCCGCTCTCGGCATCGGCCGGGCCTTCCAGAACCTTGCGCTCTCGGGCACCTCGAGCGTGCTCGACAACGTCATGCTGGGGCGCTACTCGCTGACCAAGGGCGGCTTCCTGTCCTATGGCCTGCAGCTACCGTGGACGATGAAGGCCGAGCGGCGCCACCAGGAGCGCGCGGCCGAGATCTGCGACTTCCTGGGCATCGCGGACCATCTGCACCAGCCGGCCGGTGTGCTCTCCTACGGTGACCAGAAGCGCGTCGACATCGCCCGGGCGCTCGCCGTCGAGCCGACGATCCTCCTGCTCGACGAGCCCGCCGCCGGCATGAACTCCTCAGAGACGGCCGAGATGGCCCAGCTGATCCACGACATCCGCATCGGCCTCGGCATCTCGATCCTGCTGGTGGAGCACGACATGAGCCTGGTCATGGGCATCGCCGACCGGGTCACCGTGCTCGACTTCGGGCGTCTCATTGCCGACGACGTGCCCGCTGCCGTGCAGCAGGACCCGGCGGTCATCCGCGCCTACCTCGGCGCCGAGGACACCGACCCACCACCGGCGCCCCCGGCAAACGGCACCTCGGCACCAGCCCCCACCGACGAGAAGGAGTCCACGCAATGAGCATCCTCGTCCAAGTGCTGTTCAACGGCATCGGCCGTGGCGCCATCTTCGCCCTCCTGGCTCTCGGCTTCGTCATCATCTACAAGGCCACCGAGGTCGTGAACTTCGCCCACGGGTCCCTCGCCCTCTTCGGGGGCTACCTCACCTACGTGCTCAAGTCGGAGGTCGGGTGGTATCTCGGCGCGCTCCTGGGGGTCCTGTCGGCGGCCCTGCTCGCCTTCCTGCTCGAGCGCCTCGTCCTGTCGAGAGCCAAGCTCGCCTCCCAGGACTCCCTGGCGATCCTCACGATCGGCGTCGACATCATCATCCTCACCGAGATCAGCCGGCGACTCGGCACCGAGGCAGCGCCCTTCCTGGGCGATCCCTACCAGGGCGTCCGGCTCACGTTCCTCGGAGCCACGGTCGAGGGCCCGCAGATCGTCGCGCTGATCAGCGCGCTCGTGCTGATCGGGGCGTTCTTCGCGGTCTTCCGCTACTCCAGCTGGGGCCTGGCCATGCGGGCCCAGTCGGAGAACAAGGAGGCGGCCGCCCTCATGGGTATCCGCAGCAGCCGGGTCACCTCCAGCGCCTGGGCGGTCGGCGGGGCGCTGGCCGGCATCGCCATCCTCTTCATCGCCACCCTGCCGATCGCGGGCGGAGCCGGCCTCACCGCCGCGCACACCATCGCCTTCGCCGCCTTCCCGGCCGCCATCCTCGGCGGTCTCACCTCACCGGGTGGAGCGGTGGTCGGCGGCCTCACGGTCGGGCTGGTGGAGGCGTTCTCCCAGCAGTACATCAACCAGGACTTCGCCAAGGTGGCGGTCTACCTCGTGATGCTCATCGTGCTCGTCGCGAGACCATCCGGGCTCTTCGGAAGGGTGGAGCAGCAACGTGTCTGAGACGACGACACCCGTGACACCGGAGGCTGCAGCCTCCTCGGGCGCCGGCTCCGGGCCCCCGGCGTCGGCCGACGCTCCGGCCTCGCCGGCGACGGCGACCGCTGCTCGCGGTGGCCGTGGTGCCCTCGTGCGCTGGGGGGTGTGGCTCGCGCTCGCGGTCGTGATGTTCTTCGCCCCCATCTACCTCCCCGGGGAGTACCTCACGGTCGGCACCTGGGTCATGACGGGCGCGGTGGGGGCCATGGGCCTGACCATGCTGGTCGGCCAGGCCGGGCAGCTGTCACTGGCCCACTCCTTCTTCCTGCTCGTCGGTGGGGTCACGTACGCCGTCCTCTCCGGCGACGGGTCCGACGGCTTCATCGGGCTGCACCTGCCGACGTTGGTCGCGCTCGTGCTCGCGGTGGGGATCACCGGTCTGGTCGGGGTCGCCTTCGCGCCCGTCTCGGGTCGCCTCAGCGGGATCTACCTCGGGGTGGCCTCGCTGAGCCTGGTCTTCCTCGGGTGGTACCTGGCCCGATCGCTGCCCAGCCTGGCCGGCACGACCTCCAGCGGTCGCTACGCCGAGGACCTGCACATCTTCGGCTTCAACTTCGGTGAGAAGTCGCCCAGCCTCTACGTGCTCAACGTCCCGATCGGCCAGAACGAACGCCTCTGGTGGCTCTTCGCCGCTCTCACCGCCATCGCGTACGCCATCGCCCGGGGAGCCGTCCGGGGTCGGATCGGCCGGGCCTGGCGGGCCGTGCGCGACAACGAGGCCGCCGCGACCGTCATGGGCGTCTCCGTGGTGCGCCAGAAGGCGATCGCCTTCGCCGTCTCCTCGGCCTACGCAGGCCTCGCCGGGGTCATGGTCGTCTGGTGGTACGACGGGCTGCTCAAGCCCGACGAGGCCGTCGACTCCGGCACCTACAGCACGACCGTCGCCATCGGCTACCTCGCCATGGTGGTCATCGGGGGCATGGGCTCGCTCGGCGGGGCCATCCTCGGGTCGGCCATCGTCTTCGGGATGCCGCTCATCCTCCCGCTGCTCACCCAGGGCAACGGCAGCGGCCTCAACGCCGTGAGCGGCACCGACTTCTCACCCGTCGTGATCACCAACTTCGTCTATGGCGCACTCATCGTGCTCATCATCGTGTTCGAGCCCGGCGGGTTCGCCGGCCTCGGACGTAAGCTCACCGCCCGGCTCCGCCGTGGCTGACCACGCTCGTCGGCGCACCTCGCGGCCGACGTCCCTCACCCCGGACGCCGTTGTCCGGGCACAGAAAGGAATACCCATGGGCAGCTCGAAGATCGCGAGGACCCTGGCCGTCTCCACGGTTGTGCTCTCCGTCGCACTCGCCGGATGCAGCACCAAGGCGAGCACCGGCACCACCGGTGGCGCCTCCAATGCCGGAGGGGTCAAGACCGACGTCGGCGTGACCGACAAGGACATCACCCTCGGCAACCTCACCGACCTCTCCGGCGTCTTCAAGACCCTGGGTCTCGGCATCACCCAGGGCACCCAGATCTGGGCCGAGGACGTCAACGCCAAGGGTGGCATCTGCGGACGGCAGATCAAGATCACCAGCCAGGACCACGGCTACTCGGCCGAGAAGGCCGTGCCGCTCTACAACCAGAGCAAGGGGCAGGTGCTCGGCTACGTCCAGCTGCTGGGCTCGCCCATCCTCGCGGCGCTGAAGAAGCCCATCACCGACGACAAGGTCGCCGTGGTGCCCTCGTCGTGGGCCTCGAGCAACCTCGACGTGCCCGAGGTCGTCATGGTCGGCACGACCTACGACGTCGAGATGGTCGACGGCCTGTCCTACCTCATGGAGAAGGGGAAGATCAAGGAAGGTGACACCCTCGGCCACATCTACGTGGACTCGGAGTACGGCAAGAACGGGCTCAAGGGCTCGACGTACTTCGCCAAGGAGCACAACATGAAGATCGTGGAGGCGGCCGTCACGTCCACCGACTCCGACCTCACGAGTGCGGTCACCCAGCTCAAGAGCGCCGGCGTCAAGGCCATCCTGCTCACCACCACCCCGGCCCAGACCGCCTCGGCGGTCGGCCAGGCCGCGGCGCAGGGGCTGAACGTGCCGGTCTTCGGCAACAACCCCACCTTCACCCCGCAGCTGCTGCAGACCCCGGCCAAGGCGGCGCTGACCAGTGGAAACTTCATCACCGTCGCGGGTATCCAGCCCTTCAGCTCCGACGCTCCCGTCGTGAAGGACATCGCCACGAGGTACAAGGCGAAGTACACCGACACCCCGACCTTCGGACCGCTGGTCGGCTACACCTTCGGCCAGACGTGGGGCGCCATCCTGAAGACGGCGTGCGACGCTGGTGACCTCACCCGTCAGGGCATCCTCGACGCCCGGGCCAAGACCAAGGTCGACACCGGCGGCCTCGCCCCGAGCGTGCTCGACTTCACCAACCTCGGCTCCCCGTCGACGCGCGCCGTGTGGCTGCTGAAGCCGGCCGAGGTCGAGGGCGGCCTCAGCCTGGTCCAGAAGGACCCGTACACCTCGAAGGAGGCTGAGTCCTACAAGACGCCGTTCCAGAAGTGACCTGCGACGACCCGGGCGCGACCTGCGCGGCCTGAGTCGTCGGCCCAGCTCGGCACCGGCCGGCCACCACCTCGATACTGGGGCGGTGAGCCGGCCGGTGCTGCGTCCCCCCTCGACTCCTCGGGTGCCCCGAGCGGTTGTTCTCGTCACGACCCTGTGGGCCGCCCTCCTGCTCGGGGCCAGCCTGCTGTGGCCCCCCCTGACCGGCTACGACGAGGCGATGCACGTCGGCATGGCCGGCGCCTACGCCGGCGCGCCCACCCGGCTCTACGGACCCGGCGAGCTCACGCAGTCGCGCGCCCTGGCGACGCTGGGCGAGCAGCTGCCCGCCGACCCGGCGAGCACTCCGTACGGCGCCTCGC